>DATDIY010000248.1:0-9857 GCA_036520815.1 Acidimicrobiales bacterium | reverse complement strand
GGTGGGCGGCGTCCTTGTCGAACGAGCCACTCACTTCGAGGCGGTCGTCGATGATCCGCGACGCCGACATCATCCGGTGCGGCACCGCGTCGACCGGTTCTTGTCCGGCTTCGGCCGCTTCGGTCTGCACCGCGTCGTCGGCCGCGGAGGCCCAGTTGTTCAGGATCGACCGGGTGTCCTCGGTGGTGACGTGGGCCAGCGCCTCGAGGTAGTCGCCGGCTTCCTCGGCGAACCGTTCGACGTGACGAGCCGGGACGATCACAGTCATCACATCGACTTGCGCACCGGTGAGGCGCTGATCGTTCCAAGCGTCGAGCACCTCGGGCCAACGAGCCAACTTCTTCGTCCGCCTGGCGACCCGACGCGACTCCGCAACTGTCATGTCACACCGGGCCCGCAGGAACGACCCGTAGGTGGCATGCCCCTCGGGCTCGTAGCCGCGTTTGCGGACGAAGTCGACCTCGACCTCCGCGACCTTGGCCTGGAGCAGATCGATCAGCCGGCGGGCCTCGACGATGGCATCGCCACTCGCCGCGACCTCCACCTCGTCGAGCGCTTGGATCAGCGCTTCCCGCCCCCGGAACATGCCCGCCAACCTACCAGACAAACGTTCGCACTCCAACCAATAAGGTCAACAAATATATGCCCGAGAGAGAACTCAGAGAGAGTGCGACGGGCAGCGCTCGTGCCCGCACCGAGCGTCGTCGTGGACGGTGCGAGCGCTTCATCCTGGGCGCCGCCGCACGGCTGGACCGGGTTGGTCGCGAGGACGTGAGCCGGCGAAGGGTGTGTCAGCGCAGTTCGGGAGGGAGCCCGATGCTGCGGGGCTCGAGGAAGTTGGCGAGGCCCTCGGGACCGAGCTCGCGGCCGAGGCCGGACTCCTTGAAGCCGCCGAAGGGCACGAGCGGGAAGGGGGGGAAGCTGCCGTTCACGGCGATGCTGCCGGTCCGCACCTGCCGGGCGACGGCGAGCGCCCGAGCGGGATCGGCCGACCAGACGCCGCCCGACAGCCCGTAGACGGAGTCGTTGGCGATGCGCACGGCGTCGTCGTCATCGTCGAAGGCGATGAAGCACAGGACCGGGCCGAAGATCTCCTCCGCCGCCACCCGCATCCGGTTGTCGACGTTGGCGAGGATCGTGGGCTCGACGTACCAGCCCCTCGTCAGGTGCGATGGTCGGCCACCCCCGGCGGCGACCGTCGCGCCGTCGTCGATCGCCGAGCGGATGTAGCCCTCGACCCTCGTGCGCTGTCGTTCGGCCACGAGGGGCCCGACGTGGGTGTTCGGATCGTGGGGATCGCCCACCACGACCGCGGATGCCGTGGCTGCTGCCGCGGCCACGGCGTCGTCGTAGCGCGAGCGGTGCACGAGCACGCGGGTGTGGGCACCGCACACCTGGCCCGACAGGTGCATGCCCCCGCGCACGATCCCGGGTACGACCGAGGCGACATCGGCGTCGTCGAGCACGATCACCGCCGACTTCCCGCCGAGCTCGAGCGACACGCGCTTCACCTGCTCACCGCAGAGGCTCATGATCCGCTTGCCGGCCGCGGTGGACCCGGTGAACGCCACCTTGTCGATGCCGGGGTGGGTCACGAGGTGCTCTCCGGCGTCTCGGTCACCGGGGAGGATGTTGACGACGCCGGCGGGGAGGCCCGCCTCCTCGATGGCCTCGGCCAGCACGAAGTTGGAGAGCGGTGCCTCGGGCGGTGGCTTGATCACGACGGTGCAGCCGGCGGCGAGCGCTGGTGCCGCCTTCCACGCCGAGAGGGTGACGGGGGCGTTCCAGGGGATGATGGCGGCGACGACGCCGACCGGTTCCTGGGTGACGAGACCACCCCGGTCGGCGGTGATCACCCGGCGCTCGAACTCGAAGGTGCGCGACAGGCCTGCGTAGTAGTCGAACAGCGGCGCAACCATCCCGGTCTGGGCCTGGGGCGCCTGGCTGACGGCGCAGCCCATCTCGTCGACGGTGACGCCGGCGATGTCGGCCGTGCGCCCCCGAAGCGCCTCGGCGACCCGCTGCAGGGCGTCGGCCCGTTCGTCCGGGTTCATCCGGGGCCAAGGCCCCTCGTCGAAGGCCTGGCGGGCGGCGGCGACGGCGTGGTCGACGTCGGTCGTGGTGGCCAACGCGACCCGCCCGACGACCTCCTCGGTGGAGGGGGAGACGACGCCGAGCCGGTCGTCGGAGCTGGGATCCGCCCACCGCCCTCCGATGAAGAAGTGGTGGCGGTTCAGGAGCCGGTCGTCCATGCGGACGACGCTAGCAATAGTGAGCGAACGCTCGCTCTCCCTGGGTCACTAGCTGACGAGCAGGCGGCCGGGGGAGGCGTCGGCCACCTCCTCGCCGCCGAACCGCGTCGCCACGCCGTTGACCCACATGTGCTCGATGCCGGTGCTGCGGACGATGAGCCGATCGGCCCCACCGGGCTGATCATGGACCCGCTCCGCCGCGCTGATGTCGACGGTGGCGGGATCGAAGGCGACCAGGTCGGCGAAGTACCCCGACCGCACGACGCCGCGCTCGCGGAGCCGGAACGCCTGTGCCGGCTGACCGGTCAGTCGCCACACGGCGTCCTCGAGCGACAGTGCCGACCGCTCCCGGACCCAGTGGCCGAGCAGGTGGGTGGAGAAGCAGGCGTCGCACAGCTGGCTGGCGTGGGCGCCGGCATCGGAGAGGCCGAGCAGTGTGCGCTCGTCTGCGAGGAGCTGTCCGATCTCCTCTTCGTTGTCGTTGTCCATGACCACGCGGAACCGGGTCGCCAGGTCGTCGGCGAGAGCCAGGTCGAGCATGAGGTCGAACGGCGTGGTGCCGCGCTCGGCCGCCAGCCGGTCGAGGGGGACGCCGATGACGTCGTCGTTGGCCGTGGTCTCCTGCACGTCGATCCGGGGCCAGCGATGGGTCCAGGTCTCGAGCGTGGGCTGGCGTGCCCGGTCCCGCCACGCGGCGTCGCGGTACAGGGCGGCTCGTTCCTCGCGCGGTGTGCCCAGCACTTCCTTCCAGGCGTCGACCTGACCGAGCAGGGTCGGGTCGGCCATCGTGATCTGGGCCACGATCGGACGGCAGGCGACCTGCGGGTACACCTCACCCGGCAACGCCGAGCCGCGCTCGACGGTCCGCAGAGCGGCCCCGGGTCGTTCGGACTTCGTGAGCAGCGCCGTCCACGTGACGGGTACCCCGTACGTCACGGCCAGGTCCGAGAACTGGTCGAGCCAGAGCCCCGGACCAGCGGCGATCTCCACGACGCCCCGGCCGAGCTCGCCGAGCACCGACACGAGCGCGTCGACCTCGTCGATCTCGGCGGCGCGGCTCGGCACCGGTCGCCCGAAGGCGCCGTGGTGGTGCGGGGCGCGTGACGTCGAGAAGCCGATGGCGCCCGCCTCCATCGCCTCGCGCAGCACGGCACGCATCGACTCGATCTCGTCGGCCGAGGCCGGGCGCTCCTCAGGGCCGACGACGAAGAGCCGGAGGGTGGAGTGGCCCACATAGGCGCCGACGTTGAGGCGCTTGGGGAGCTGGTCGACGAGGGCGAGGTACTCCGGGAAGCTCTCGAACTGCCACTGGATGCCTTCGGCGAGCGCCTCCATGGCCATGCCCTCGACGTTCTCGAAGGTCCGCAGGATGAGCTCGCGGTGCTCCGGGCGGGTGGGGGCGACCCCGAAGCCGCAGTTGCCCATGACGACGCTGGTGACGCCGTGCCAGTTCGACGGCGTCAGGTCGCCGTCCCACAGGATCTGGGCGTCGTAGTGAGTGTGGACGTCGATGAAGCCGGGGGCGAGGACGAGGCCGTCGAGATCGACGACGGTGCCGTCGGCCGGTGGCGAGAGCTCGCCCGGTCCGGCGAGTCGCTCGATGCGGTCGCCCCGCACGAGGACGTCGGCGGGACGGGCAGCCGCTCCGGTGCCGTCGACGAGGGTGGCGCCGCGCAGGAGGACGCTCACGGGCCGACCTTCACTCCCGGGGTGAACCGGATGGGCACGCTCAGCGGCGAGCGGTTGAGCGCCGAGTGGAACGGCAGCGGCTCGGCACCGTCCTGCAGGCGCAGGTCGTGCAGCCGGGGGGTGAGCTCACCGACGGCGATGCGCAGGTTCATGCGGGCCAGGTTCGATCCCGCGCAGCGGTGGGGTCCGGCCCCGAAGGCGATGTGGCGGTTGGCCTGGCGATCGACGACGAAGCGATCGGGATCGTCGAACTCGGCGCCGTCGCGATTCGCCGAGGCCCAGTAGATCAACACCTTCTCGCCCTCGCTGATCGGGCACCCGCCGACCTCGGTGTCGGCCATGGCTGTCCGGGCGATGGCGATGAACGGCCCGTCGAGGCGCAGCAGCTCCTCGACGGCGTCGTCGATCAGCTCGGGGTGCTCGCGCAGCAGCGATGGGATCGCAGGGTCCTCGCAGAATCGGATCATGAACTGCCCGAGGGCGCCGGCGGTCGTGTCCAGCCCCCCGAGGATCAGCAGCTGCACCATGCCGATGACCTCGTCGTCACGGATCGGACGGCCCTCGATCTCGGCGGCGAGGATGGCGTCGACCACGTCCCCCCGCGGTTGCTGGGAACGACGGCCCTCGAGGAACGCGACGATCCAGTCGAACATGCCCTTCCACGCCTGGGCCCGGTCGGGGTTGGTCGGCATCGACGCCGCCATCGACAGCTCGTTGATGTGAGCGACCTCGTCGGAGGGTGCGTTCAGGACGAGCTCGAAGAACGAGAGGCCCGGGAGCGGACGGGCGAACGCCGGCATGAAGTCGCACTCGCCGTCCTCCACGAAGACATCGATGAGCCGGGTGACGAGCGCCCGGGTGGCCGTCTCGTGCAGGGCGACCGCCGCGGGCGTGAAGTAGGGGCTGATGATGCGCTTGTACTCCCGGTGCAGCGGGGGGTCGATGTGCTCGGGGATGGCCTTCACCACCATCGCCGTCGAGCCGGGCACCGAGACGCCGTGCTCCGAGCTGAACGTCTGCCAGTCCTGGGCGACTCGCAGCACGTCCTCGTAGGTGCTGGCGATCCAGTAGCCGCCGAGGGCGTCGCTGTGGGTCACCGGGCAGTGCTCCCGCAGGACGGCGAGCGTCTCGGTGAGGTTCTGGGCCACGTCAGGTGCGAGGTAGTCGAAGTGGTCCCTGCACCACTCGGGCGTGGGTGTCTCGGTCACGCGAGGTCCCCCTGGGCGTCGGCGTTCGGGTCAGCAGCGAGGAGGAGCGGTCGGATGACAGCGTCGACGCCGGCGGGGTCGGTGACGGGGGGTGCGGTCGGGCCTCGTCGCCAGCCCTCGGCGACGGCGAGGCGCGTGCCGGACGCCACGATCACGCGACCGGTGACGTCGCTCGAGAGGGGTGAGGCCAGCCACACCAGCGCCGGGGAGACCAGCGCGGGGTCGAGTGCCCCGGCCTTCGCGTCGTCGGTGTCACCGAGGCCGACGGCCTCGGTCATCGGCGTGAGGGCGGTCGGGCACAACGCGTTGACGGTCGCTCCGTAGCGCCCGAGCTCCATCGAGGCGATGATCGTGAAGCTGGCGATGGCAGCCTTGGCGGCGCCGTAGTTGGCCTGGCCCACGTGACCATAGAGGCCGACCGACGACACCGTGTTGACCACGCGGGCGTCGACGGGGTCGCCCGCCTTGGCGCGTTCCCGCCAGTGCCGGGCGGCGCCCCGGGTGAGCAGGAACGTGCTCCTGAGGTGGACCCGCAGGACCGCGTCCCAGTCGTCCTCGGAGAGGTTGACGATCATCCGGTCGCGGGCGATGCCGGCGTTGTTCACGACCACGTCGAGGCGTCCCCAGGTGTCGAGGGCGGTCTGCAGGAGCCCGTCGGCGACCTCTGCGGTCGAGACGTCGCCGGTGTGGCCGACCGCTCGCTCGCCCAGTGCATCGACGGCGTCGGCCACGGCGACCGCGTCGAGGTCGTTCACCACCACGCGAGCGTCTGCTGCCACCAACGCCTCGGCGTGAGCGCGGCCGATGCCGCGTGCTGCTCCGGTGACGACGCAGACCCGGCTCTCGCAGAGGCCCATCGGCGTGATCAGGCGACGATTGCCGGTGCGACGTCGTAGGTGACGCCGAGGTCGCCGCCGACGTCGTGGCGCTGGAGCTGGGGGAGCACCTCCGAGGAGAACAGCTCGAAGTTCTCGCGGGCCTCGTCGGGGGACATCCCGCCGAAGCACAGAGGCACGATGATCCCGCCGGCGTCGGTCATCTCGACCAGTTCGAGCAGCTTCTCGGTGACCTGTTGCGGCGAGCCCCACACCTGGAGATCGGCGAGGAAGTTGCAGAAGTTGTCGAGCCCGTGCTTCTCGATGTTGCGGGCGAGGGCGCCGTAGTACTCGTAGCCCTCGATCTGCTCGAAGCCGACGTTGTCGAACTCGTAGTGCTCGACGACCGACTCGGCCCACCGCTTGAGGTGCACCTGGCGGAGCCGGTCGATGGCGGCCTGGTCCTTGGCCACCCCGGTGACCAGCGTCAGGACCGGTTTGGGGGCTTCGCTGTCGTTGAGCTCACGGAACCGCTCGCGGTACTGGTCGAGCTCCTGGATCGCGGTCGGCCACGGCTTCTGGGCGATCACCATCAGGCCGACGCCCATGTTGGCCATGATCTCCATCGACTCGGGCGACACGGCCGAGGCGAAGGTGCGGCCCTTGAAGCTTGCGAACGGCGCCGGTCGGATCTCGACGCGAGGCTGCTGGTAGAGCTCGCCGTCGTACTCCATCACGCCGGTCTCGAGAGCGTCGAGCAGCGCCGCGCTGTACTCCTTGAACCGTCGGCGCGACTCGCCCATCGGAACACGGAAGGCGACGAACTCTCGCTGGCCGAGGCCGCGGCCCAGCCCGAGGATGGCGCGTCCGCCGGAGAGGTGGTCGAGCACGGAGAACTGCTCGGCCACCCGGAGCGGGTCGTGCCAGGGCAGGACGGTGACGAAGGTGCCGAGCTTGATCCGCTCGGTCTGCCCGGCCAGCCACGACAGGACCATCCCCTGCTGGGAGGTCAGCTGGTAGTCGGTGAAGTGGTGCTCGGAGTGCCACACCGAGTCGAACCCGGCAGGTTCCGCCTGCTTCGCCAGCCCCAGCTCGAGCTCGTACACCTCCGCATCCGAGAGGCGTCCATCGAGGTTGGCCATCTGGAGGCCGAGCCCTATGTGCATGAGTGTTTACTTACTACAGGGTCTCGGGCGGACGCAAGCAGACGGCGCCCTCGTCGGCCAGGGCGTCGACCTCCTCGACGGTGAAACCCCAGGCCAGGAGCGCTTCCACGGTGTGCTCGCCAGGCGCCGGCGGTGGGCCGGAGACGGAGAGAGCGTCGGTCCCGAATCGGGGCGCAGGAGCGGGCTGAACGACGCCGGCGACCTCGGTGAACGTGCCGCGAGCCCGGAGGTGAGGGTGCTCGGGGGCCTCGGCCGGCTCGAGCACCGGCGCGAAGCAGGCATCGGTCCGTTCCAGCAGATCGCACCACTCGGCGCGGGGCCTGGTGCGCACGAGCGCTGCCATCTGGTCCTTGCTGTCGATGTGCGGCGCGCCCATGCGCTCGAGCAGTTCGGCGCGCGATCGGGGGTCGATGGCCCCGATCGAGATGAACTTGGCGTCGGCCGTCTCGTAGACCTCGTAGAACCACTCGCCGGTGTCGACGATGTTGGTTCCCCGCTCGCCCCAGCGTCCTTCGGCGCGCAGGCCGTGGAACATCCCGGCCAGGAGCGCGGCGCCGTCGACCATGGCGGCGTCGACGACCTGGCCCCGGCCCGATCGGAGGCCGCAGAGGATCCCGAAGGCGAGCAGCATGCCGCCCCCGCCGAAGTCGCCGACGAGGGTCAGCGGAGGCACGGGCGGCTCCCCGCGGCGGCCGACCATGGCGAGGGTGCCGCTGAGCGCGGTGTAGTTGATGTCGCGGCCGGCGGCCTGGGCGTAGGGACCGGTCTGGCCCCACCCGGTCATCCGCCCGTAGACGAGCGTGGGGTTGCGGGCCAGGCAGTCGTCGGGTCCGAGGCCGAGCCGCTCCATGACGCCGGGACGGAATCCCTCGATGAGCGCATCGGCCTTCTCGACGAGGCGCAGCACCGTGTCGCGGCCATGGGGGTGCTTGAGGTCGACCGCGACCGAGCGCCGGCCGCGGGCGTTGACGTCGAACACCGGGGCGGGCTCGCCGACCGCGTCGACCCGGTCGACCCGGAGGACCTCCGCCCCCATGTCGGAGAGCATCATCGCCGCGAACGGGCCCGGTCCGATGCCCGCCAGCTCCACGATGCGCAGGCCGTGCAGCGGGCCGGTCTCGCCCTCGTCGGGCACTACCGCTCCGGCGCCTCGAGCTGGTACAGCTTCGTGGCCGTGTGCTGGAGGACCTTGCCGACGATCTCGTCGTCGAAGCCGGCCAGCGACTGCTCCATCACGTCGCGCGGGTTGGGTGACTCCGACGCGGGGCCGGGCGAGAGGCTGGTGGCGTGCGGGAAGTCGGTCTCGAACATGAGGTTGTCGGCGAGGCGGTGCATCACGTCACGGACCGCGTCGCGCTCGAACCAGTACATCCCGTAGATCTGGCGGTAGAGGTACTCGCTGGGCAGCAGGCGGTCCGGGTAGTCCTTGTGGGCGCCGACGTTCAGCCACTGCCAGTCCATGCTCTCGGCGAGGAAGGGCAACCAGCCGGCCCCGTTCTCGACCGACACGAAGTTGAGCTCGGGGTAGCGGTGGCAGACCCCGCTGAGCACGACCTCGGCGATGTTCTGGGCGTTGCCGAGCAGCACGAGTGAGCTCTCGCGGGTGAAGTCCATCTTCTTCGACTGGTCGACCGCGCCCTTGAGGTCCTCGGGCGAGTTGAGGAAGCCGACGTGGAAGTTCATGCTCAGGCCCATCTCCTGGGCCTGGCCGAGCAGCGGTTCCCAGTAGTCGTCGGCGAGGCGCGGCAGACCGACCTTGTCGTAGCGAGCGGCGAAGAGCACGCCTTTGTGGCCCAGCTCGTGGGCCCGGGCCATCTCGGCGACGGACTCGTCGATGTCCCAGAACGGCAGCATCATCATCGGGATGAGGCGCTTGGCATCGGCCGAGCACCACTCGACGAGCCAGTCGTTGTAGGCGCGGACGCATTCGGAGGCGAGGGCCAGGGGCATCTGGCGCAGGAACACGTGGCTGTGGAAGCCGAGGATGTTCGGGTAGAGCACCTGGTAGTACACGCCCATGTCGTCCATGTAGGCGAGGCGGGCCTTGGCGTCGAGGGCGGGGAGGAACGCCTCGTCGAGGCGCTTCGGGTGCGAGGGCGGGTACTCCGGCCAGCGGGCCTGGGCGAAGGCGCCCACGCCGTAGAGCTTCTGGTCGCCGATGTACCAGTAGTCCTCCTGGCGCCGCTCGTGGAAGCGCACGTGGGGGACCAGATCACCCCAGCTCGAGCTGACCCGGGACGTCCACAGGTCGGCGGGCTCGATGATGTGGGAGTCGACGTCAGCGACGGCGTACCGCTCGCATAGCTGAGTGGTCACTCACTTACTCTAGCGTTGGTTCGGGCACCGCTCGCAAGTAGGGCGCCATCAACAACGGGGCCACGCTCAGGACGCCGGACTCCACCGGGAGGAGGACCCCGGTGATCCAGCGGGCCTCGTCGCTCGCCAGGAACCCGACGGCGTGGCCGACGTCCCAGCCGTCGCCCGGTGTGCCGAGCAGTCCCGCTTCCGAGCGCATCTGGGCGTTGAAGTCAGCGAGGGGACCGAGCTGCTGCACCGAGTTCACCATCGGCGTGGTGATGTGGCCCGGAGCGATGGCGTTGACCCGGATGCCCTGGCGGCCGTGGGAGTAGGCCATGTCGACGGTCATGGCCAACAGCGCGCCCTTGGCCGCCGAGTAGGCGATGGTGCCGTCGCCGCGGATGGCGGAGATCGACGAGATGTTGACGA
>DATDIY010000247.1:0-17570 GCA_036520815.1 Acidimicrobiales bacterium | reverse complement strand
CACCTCGCGATCGGGTGGGTGGAAGCGACTCACCTTGCGCATGGTGAAGATGAACTGGGCACTCATGGCCGGCCAGGGTACCGATGCCGCCGCGCACGCACGGAACTGGGACCGGACGCGCCGGTGCCCCGCCCAAGCGGGGCACCGGGTACGACTCGGGTTCGAACGACTCAGCGCCGTGCGGTCGCCTTCTTGGCAGTGCGCTTGGCCGGTGCCTTCTTGGCGGCGGTCTTGCGGGCCGGTGCCTTCTTCACCGCACGCTTCTGGGCCGGTGCCTTCGTGGCGGCGGTCTTCTTGACCGCACGCTTCTTGGCCGGTGCCTTCTTGGCGGTGCGCTTGGCCGGTGCCTTCTTGGCGGCGGTCTTGCGAGCCGGTGCCTTCTTCGCTGCCGTCTTCTTGGCGGGAGCCTTCTTGGCGGCGGTCTTCTTGACTGCACGCTTCTTGGCCGGTGCCTTCTTGACCGCACGCTTCTTGGCGGGAGCCTTCTTGGCGGCGGTCTTCTTGACCGCACGCTTCTTGGCCGGTGCCTTCTTGGCGGTGCGCTTGGCCGGTGCCTTCTTGGCGGCGGTCTTGCGGGCCGGTGCCTTCTTCACCGCACGCTTCTTGGCCGGTGCCTTCTTGGCGGCGGTCTTCTTGACCGCACGCTTCTTGGCCGGTGCCTTCTTGGCGGTGGCCTTCTTGGCGACGGTCTTCTTCGCCGCTGCTCTCTTGGCGGTGGCCTTCTTGGCCGGAGCCTTCTTCGCTACTGGGGTCACCGTCGCCTCCTGGGCGTCTTGTTCGGGTGGTGATGTTGTACCAACAACAGGGTCGTTTGTGGAGACCCTCGGTCGCCGCCGGCCCTTTGCCGCCGTAGTCATTGGCTGGCTAATGATATCGCCAACGGGTTGGGGAGCCGGTGTTTCTCTGCTCTTTCCGGCCGCGTTGACGCCCTCGACAGCTTCCGTGACACGACGAACGACTCCGTCCGCGACGAGTGCCAGATCGATGCCGCGACGCGGTGTGTCGAGCGAGTGGACGGCGAAACGTCGCGTCTCACCGACCTTCATGACGTCGCGGGCGGCACGTGGGGCGGGGTCGCCCATCAACTTGAGCGGCACGTAGCAGCGCGCTCCCCCAGCCGAGACGTAGGCGCCGTGGGAGGAGAACGTCTCGACGATTCCCTCGACCGTGGAGCCGACCGGATGGTTGGCCACGAACTCGATGAACGGCAGCGGATCATTCGCAGGCTCGGCCGGCTTGTTGGGTGTCCGGGCCTTCGGTTCGCTTGCCTTCGGTTCGCTGGCCTGCGGCTCGTTGCGCTTCCGCCCGCCTCGCCGTCGACGTCCTCCGCTGGCGGCGTCATCGGTCGTGCTGGGGGCTCCGCCGGTGTTGCCGCCACTCTTGGTGGGCTTCGTCGTGCTCTTGGAGGACGAGGAGCGGGGCCGTTGTTCCTTGACCTTGGACTCGCGAGAGGCCCGGCGGCTCACAGGGCCGCGCACCGGTGAGCGCAGCAGGAACACCCAGCCCACGCCGGGCACGGGCTTGCCGCCGATCAGGCGTCCGTCGTCGAACAGCCACGGGTGCACCGGGTGGAGCTCCTGGAAGCTGTCGTTGGACAAGACGGTGGCGCCGACCTTGTCGGCGATCTGCAGGATGAACGCATCGCCGCGCCCGATGGCGCCAGCCGGTGGGGTCACCAGCTCGCCGGCGAGCAGGGCCTCCTCGTACTCGGCGCGCTCGGAGGCATCGATGCGATTGGGAAAGGTGGCGTCGACGACGACGGTCAAGGTGTCGACGGGGTGCTCGGCGAGGAACGCCTTCACCGCCTCGTCGAGTTGGGACAGGCTCGGCGTCGTGCGCCCTTCGGTCGCGATGTTCGAGCCATCGACGACCACGTGGGATCGGATCATTGGGGGAGTCGTGTCACTTCCGTTCGGACGGCCCGCGTTCGGCGGACCCGGGGGCTTCCCGATGGAGGGGTGCCGCACCCGGGAGTGACTCGAGACCAGTCCGGCGGTGGCGAACCGACAGCGCGTGGATAGTCGGTCGACCTTCGACAGGACGGGAACGCAGGGTCCCACCTGGATTCGGCGTGTGCTGCGAGCCTAGGCCTGCTCCGCCCCGACAGGGTGATCATGCGCTGTTCGGGAGGTCCTGCCGCTCGGACGGCCACGCCGTCGTGCGATCTGCTGCCAGCCGTCGCGGACCTTCGCCATCGCCGTGGCGACGTCGTGCCACACCTCCCAGGTCTGCCGGGACGCCGGGACGCCGGGGAGGGGCTACAGGTCGGAGAGGGCGCCGTCGAAGAGGTCGCGCTGCTCGGCCTGGTGGATGGCCAACACGCCGGTGGCGGGGCTGGCCGACTCCTGGCGGCTCACCCGTCGGATGGTGTGGGTCGTCTCGTGGGCCTCGTACAGGCGGCCCTTTATGTGGTTCCAGGGGCCCATGTTCTCGGGCTCCTCCTGCAACCAGACGATCTCGTCGGCGTTTGGGTACTTCGCCAGCGTCGAGGTCACCGCCTCGTAGGGCCAGGGATAGAGCTGCTCGACCCGGGCGATCGCCACCGGGGCGCCGCGCCGATCGCGCTCGGCCTGGGTCTCGACGGCGACCTTGCCGGAGGCGAACACGACCCGCCGCACCGCGGACGGGTCGGTGACACCGGGGTCGTCGAGGACCTCTTCGAACGAGCCGTGCACCAGATCGGACACCGGTGACCGGGAGGTCTTGGCCCGCAGGCCCGATTTGGGCGTGAAGATCACCAGGGGCTTGCGCACCTCACGGCGGATCTGCCGGCGCAGCAGGTGGAACAGCTGGGCGGCGGTGGTGGCGTTGCAGACCTGGATGTTGTCGCCGGCGGCGAGAGTGAGGAATCGTTCGATGCGGGCCGACGAGTGCTCGGGGCCCTGGCCCTCGTAGCCGTGGGGCAGGAGCATCACGAGACCGGAGGTCTGGTCCCACTTGTCCTCGGCGGCGACGACGAACTGGTCGATGACGACCTGGGCGCCGTTCATGAAGTCGCCGAACTGGGCTTCCCACACGACGAGGGCGTCCTTGTTCTCGACCGAGTAGCCGTACTCGAAGCCGAGAGCGGCGAACTCCGAGAGCAGCGAGTCGTAGATCCAGAACTTGGCGCCGTCCCGTGCGGCACCCTCGAGCGGGACGATCTCGGTGCCGTCCTGGTAGTCGACCAGTGCGGCGTGGCGGTGCGAGAAGGTGCCTCGTCGCGAGTCCTCACCCGAGACGCGGACCGAGGTGCCTTCGTGGACCAGCGAGCCGAAGGCGAACGCCTCGCCGAGGGCCCAGTCGACCTCCCCGTCCTCCACGTACATCTTGTGGCGGGCGTCGAACTGCTTGGCCAGCTTGGGGTGCACCGTGAAGCCGTCGGGCACGTGCTCGAGGGCGGCGAGGATCTCGTCGAGCGCCTCCTTCGTCACGCCGGTGTCGACATGAGGGCGTACGCCCTGGTAGTTGCGCTCGGGGGCACAGTCGAGCGGGGTGGGCGCCGACTGCGAACGGGTCTCGTCGAGCGCGCCCTGCAGGCGGTGCTGGAAGTCGGCGAGGGCGGCCTCGGCCTCCTCGAGTGAGATGTCGCCCTTCTTCACCAGCGCCTCGGTGTAGAGCTTGCGCACGGTGCGACGGGCGTCGATGCGCTTGTACATCAGCGGCTGGGTGTAGCTCGGGTCGTCGCCCTCGTTGTGACCGTGGCGGCGATAGCACACCATGTCGATCACGACGTCCTTGTGGAACTCCTGGCGGTAGGCGAACGCCAGACGGGCCACCCGCACCACGGCCTCGGGGTCGTCACCGTTCACGTGGAAGATCGGCGCCTGGACCATCTTGGCCACGTCGGTCGAGTACTCCGACGACCGGGCCGCCGTCGGCGGGGTGGTGAAGCCGAGCTGGTTGTTGATGATGACGTGGATCGTGCCGCCGACCCGGTAGCCCCTGATGTCGGACAGGTTCAGGGTCTCGGCCACGACGCCCTGGCCGGCGAAGGCAGCGTCGCCGTGGAGCAGCACGGGCAGCACCGGGTAGTTGCCCGGCGGCTCGATGAGGTCCATCTTGGCCCGGGCCATGCCGACCACGACGGGGTCGACGGCCTCGAGGTGCGACGGGTTGGCGGCCAGCTCGACCTCGATCGAGCGGCCTCGGCGGCTGACGAACTTGCCGGTCTGGCCGAGGTGGTACTTCACGTCGCCGGAGCCCTGGATCGAGTCGGGGTCGATGTTGCCCTCGAACTCGGTGAAGAGCTGCTCGTAGCTCTTGCCCACGATGTTGACCAGCACGTTGAGCCGGCCCCGGTGAGCCATGCCGATCACGGCGGAGTCCATGGAGGCGTCGGCGGCCTCGGCGAGCACGGCGTCGAGCAGCGGGATGGCCGACTCGGCCCCGTCGATGCCGAAGCGCTTCTGGCCCAGGTACTTGGTGGCGAGGAACTTCTCGAGGGCTTCGGCCGCGTTCAGGCGCTCGAGGATGTGGCGCTTCTCGTCGACCGTGAGATCGACCTTCACGCCCTCGACGTGCTGTTGGATCCAACGCTTCTCGGTCGGCTCCTGGATGTGCATGTACTCGATGCCGATGGTGCGGCAGTACGCGTCACGCAGGACGTGCAGGATGTCGTCGAGCTTCATCCGCTTCCGGCCGGCGATGGCGCCGGTGAGGAACTCGCGATCGAGATCCCAGATCGTCAGTCCGTAGCTGGCGGGATCGAGCTCGGGATGGAGGTAGGGCTCCTCGGCGGCGAGCGGGTCGAGGTCGGCGATGAGGTGGCCGCGGACGCGGTGGGCGTTGACCAGCGACTGCACCCGCATCTGCTTCTCGAGCATCGCCTCCTCGCGGTCGACCGGGTTGACGTCGCGCGCCCATTCGACCGCCTCGTAGGGGACGCCGACCGACCGGAAGATGTCCTCGTAGAAGCCGTCGGCTCCCATGAGAAGCTCGTGCACCCGCTTCAGGAACATGCCCGACTCGGCACCCTGGATGATGCGGTGGTCGTAGGTCGAGGTGATCGTCATCACCTTGGACAGGCCCAGGTCGGCCATGGTGACGGGGTCGGCGCCGGCGTAGGCGGTGGGGAAGTCGAGCGAGCCGACGCCGACGATCAGGCCCTGGCCGGGCAGGAGTCGTGGCACCGACTGGACGGTGCCGATCGTGCCGGGGTTGGTGAGGGTGACGGTGACACCGCTGAAGTCGTCGGGAGTCAACTTGTTGGACCGGACCTTGCGGATGAGGTCCTCGTAGGCGGCGTAGAACTCGCCGAAGTCCATGGTGTCGGCGTCGCGGATGCAGGGGACGAGCAGCGACCGGCTGCCGTCGGACTTCTCGAGGTCGACCGCCAGGCCCAGGCCCAGGTGCTCATGGCGCACGACGTAGGGCTTGCCGTCGGCGCCCTCCACGAACGCCGAGTTCATGACCGGGGTCGACCCGGTGACGGCCCGCACCACGGCGTAGCCGATCACGTGGGTGAAGCTGATCTTCCCGCCGCGGGTGCGACCGAGGTAGCCGTTGATGATCTTGCGGTTGACCTCGAGGAGCTTGGCCGGGACCTCACGGAACGACGTGGCCGTGGGGACCTCGAGGCTGGCCTCCATGTTGGCGACGATCCGGGCGGCGGCGCCGCGCAGCGGGGTGCCCGGAGGCTCCTCGGCGGCGGCGGGGGCCGGGGTCGCCGCCGGAGCGGCCGGCGTCGGCGGGGTCGCCGCCGCAGCGGTGGCCAACCCGCCGCGCGGCGAGGCCGACGGTCGGTAGTCGTGAAAGAAGTCCTGCCAGCTCTCGCTCACCGAGGAGGGGTCGGCGACGTACTGCTCGTACATCTCGTCGACGAGCCAGGCGTTCGGACCTGTGATCTGGGGGGAGGGGTCATCGGCCACGAACGTCCAGTCTACCGACGGCACCTCCCCGCCCTGCGAGGGGCTCTGAGCGGGTCTCCTCAATCAGGGGCCACAGCCGCGGCCCTCTGTTCGACGGTGACCGTCTCGTCGATCGGACGGGCGCCTCGGCCGAGCTTGACCAGGCCGCGCCGGTCCGCCCAAACGAGGATCGGCGGTAGCACGGTGACCGCCGAGATCAGGGCGATGGCGACGGTCAGGGCGACGATCGCCCCGAAGTCCTTGAGCAGCGGCAGCGGGGAGAACAGCATCACCGCGAAGCCGCCGACCGTCGTCAGGGCTGAGGCGAAGAAGGCCCGTCCGGTGCGGGCGGCGGCCACGTCGATGGCCTCGTCCGGGGTGAGCCCCTGACGCCGCTCCTCCAGGTAGCGGAACAGGATCAGCGCCGCGAACTCCGTGCAGATGGCGATCACCAGCGGACCGCTCACCGTCGTGAGCGGGCTGATCGTGATGCCTGTCAGCCACACGATCGTCGACGACAACCCGACGGCCAGGATCACGGGCAGCATCACCATGAGCGCCTTCACGAGGCTGGTGAACCGCACGAGCAGCCAGAGGAACACACCACCGAGGGCGATCCACGTGAGCAGCAGCCGGTTGGAGGTCAGGTTCTCGAGCAGGCCGACGCCGACAACGGCGAGCCCGGCGGGTGTCGCACTCACGCCCGGGGGCGGCTCGAGCGCACCACCCGGTGCGGTCTGGATCCGGATGTCGTCGACGACCTCCTTGCGGGTCTCGAGCGACGACGGTGCAACCCGGAAGGTGAGGTTGGTGGCGGTGCCGTCGGCGGCGACGGTCGCCGCCTTGATCTCCGGCGGCGCCGCCTCGTAGGCCACGGTCAGGTCGTCGCCCGTCGGCGCCAGCTGGGTGACGCCGGGGAAGTTCATCAGGTAGTACACGGTCATCGGCAGGCCCGAGGCCGTCACCAACGTGTCGGGATAGGTGTCGAGCTCGGTGACGCCCAGGTCGGTGACGAACTGCCCGATCTCGTCGGTGAACACGTCGTCGGCCCGCACGAACACGCTCAGCTCGCTGGCGGTGGCGGTCTGCTCGGCCAGCGCGTCCAGGTCCTTCACCGTCTGGCTGCTCTGGTCGACCCACTTCTGGGGCTCGGTCTCCACCGGTGTGTCGGTCTCGAGGAAGAGGCCGAGCACGAAGACCCCGACACTGGCCACCACCAGCGGCACGACGAGGACCTGCGGGAGCTTGCCGAGCTTCACCATCGAGCCCTCGACGATGCGCTGGTCGTGGCGCGTCGTGGTGGGGGAGCGCCGCTCCCGCAGCGACAGCACGGTGACGGGGATGACGATGGCGGCGATGAAGACCATCACGATGCCGACGGCGAGCAGCACGCCGAACTCGCGGATCATCGGGACCTTCGACGCCAGCAGCGACAGACAGGCGATGACCGCGGCGACGGTGGCGACGGCCAGCGCGGGGCCGAGGTTGGCGAGGCTCTCGGCGAACGGGCTCTCGGGCTTGTCGAGCAGCACCTCCTCCTCGACCCGGTTGTGGACCTGGATGGCGAACTCGACGCCGAGGCCGATGAGGATCGGGAGCCCGGCGATGGTGACCAGGGACAGCTTGAACCCGGTGTAGCCGAGCAGCCCGAAGGTCCAGAGCACACCGGCGCCCATCACGAGCAGCGGCACCAGGCGCCACCGCACCCGGAAGGCGAGCGACAGCACGACGATCATCACGAGCACGGCGAGGGCGCCGAGCACGAGCATCCCGCCCTGCAGGTAGTCGTTGACGTCTTTGAGCAGGATCGGTGAGCCGGTGGTGATCGTGCTGGCGGGGGCGAAGTCGTAAGTCGAGAACAGGTCCTCCACGGAGGCGGCGGCGTCGCTCTGCTCGCTCAGCGCCTGGTTGCCGTCGAGGCGGGTGACCATCAGCGCGTGGGTGGCGTTCTCGGCGGTGGGGGCCACGCCCTCCGGCGTCGGGAAGAACGGCCGCAGCGCCGGACGGATCTCGCCGCGATTGTCGATGAGCAGGAACTCGAGCCACTGCGGGTTGTCGAAGGAGCGCTCCCCGGCGGCGGCGCCCCGCTGGAGGGTGGTGGCGCTGTCGGCGAGGCGGGCGGCCTGCTCCTCGGAGCCAGCCGGCTCCCGCGTGAGGGCCCGCCCGAGGATCTGGCCGGCCGGGCTCGCCGTAGGTGCCGCACCCGGCGGCGCGGTGACGAGGTTGTTCGTCCAGCGCAGGGCACTCAACGGCGAGATCGAGCTCAGCACGCCTTCGGTGTCGGCCAGGGTGGCCTGCAGCTCGTCGAACTTGTCGATGTTCTCGGGGGTGAACATGTCGAGGATGTTCTGACCCTCGGGCACCTCGAAGGCGGTGAGGATGGCCTCTCCACCGAAGAGGTCCTGGTACTCGCGGTTGTCCTCGGCGATCTGCGAGTCGCTGTTGAGGTAGCTGTCCTGGCCGGTGGCGAACCCCAACTGGGTGGCGCCCACGGCCAGCACGATGCTGAGCACGACGGCGATGCCGAGCACGAGACCGGCTCGGTGTGTGAGGCCTTTGGCGATGCGGACCCAGGTGTGGCGCATGAGCGTCTGCCAACGTTCCATCGGCTGGTTACCCCCCGGTAGCTTCCGCTTGCAACGGTAGTCCTCTTCTTCCCCGATCGGCGTGGCATGCACACGATTCGCCACTGCTCCGAGCGGGCCCGAAGGGTGCGATCCGCCCTCCGGTTAGATTCCCCTGTCGTGCTCCGACTGGCCACCTGGAACGTCAACTCGCTGAAGGCCCGGTTGCCCCGGGTGGAGGAGTGGCTCCAGGAGGTGCAGCCCGACGTGGTCTGCATGCAGGAGACCAAGCTGGCCGACTCGGCCTTCCCCGATCTCACGTTCCGGGAGCTCGGCTACGACTGCGCCCACTACGGGGAGGGTCGTTGGAACGGCGTGGCGATCATCTCGAAGGTGGGTCTCGACGACGTGCGAGCCGGCTGGGACGACGACGGCGAGGACGACGCCCAGGCCCGCATCCTGTGGGCGACCTGCGGCGGGGTGCGGGTGGCGTGCGTCTACGTGCCCAACGGCCGCTCCCTCGACGACGACCACTACGCGTACAAGCTGCGTTGGCTCGAGCGGCTGCGGGCCACCCTCGACTCCCACGAGGACGCCGGCACCGACCTCGTGGTCACCGGTGACTTCAACATCGCTCCCGAGGACCGAGACGTCTGGAATCCCAAGGCCTTCGAGGGAGCGACGCATGTGAGTGAGCCCGAACGCGACGCGCTGGCGAACCTCGAGCAGTGGGGTCTGGTCGACGTCTTCCGCCGCCACTACGAGGTGGACGGGCTTTTCTCCTGGTGGGACTACCGCGCCGGCGACTTCCACCAGGGTCGCGGCATGCGCATCGACCTCGTGATGGCGACGCCGTCACTGGCCGAGCGTTCGGCGATGGTGCTCATCGACCGCAACGCCCGCAAGGGCAAGCAACCGAGCGACCATGCCCCGGTCGTGGTCGACTTCAGGTAGCAGGGGCAGGTAGCAGGGCGACGGGGTCAGGCCCCGGACAACCGGAGGAGATCTGATGGCCGAACCCGGCGAGCGCGACGAGGATCAGCCCCGCATGCCTGCACACGCGAGCCTGCTGCTCCAGCAGTGGACGGACGTGCCCGAGGAGTTGTTGACCCCCGAGCGGCGCGCGGCACGGCGGGCGGCCGACTCGATCCGTGACCTGATCGCCCGTCTGGCCGACACCTCGGCGTCGCTCGCCCAGTTGGAGGACCTCGCCGAGCGCCTGGACGCCGCAGTGGCGGCGATGCCGATCGGCGCGACGGAGGGCGGCCCCGGCGCCGAGCCAGGCGCCGCCGAGGCGTCGTTGGCGTTGCCCGACGAGCTCCAGCGGCTGATCGAGCGGAGCCCCATCGTCGGCCTCGCCAACCCGCTGGCGGCCCCGCTGCGCATGGAGGTGTTCGACGACCACATCGTCGGCCACGTCCGGTTCTCCCGTGCCTACGAGGGCCCTCCCGGAAAGGTGCACGGTGGCCACGTGGCCGCGGTCTTCGACGAGCTGCTGGGCTCCACCCAGGTGCTGTCGGGTCAGGCCGGCATGACCGGTCGACTCGTCATCAACTACCGCTCGCCCACCCCGCTCGAGACCGACCTCCGGATGGAGGGCCGGATCAAGGTGCGCGAGGGCCGGAAGATCTTCTGCGAGGGCACGCTGCACGCGGGTGAGCAGCTGTGCGCCGAGGCCGAGGGCCTGTTCGTGTCGATCGATCCCGACCGGTACCGCCAGATGATGGAGGCCCGAGGCGGCGCGGGCGCGAGCTGAGGGTCGAGGGAGTCAGCCCGTCGGCGTCGAGCGTCCGGCGATCCAGGTGTCGACGGCGACGGCCTCGTTGGCCAGCCACTCCTCGAGGCCCGACACGAGCGCCCGCTCCACCGCCTTGGCGACGAGGAACATCTGCACGGCCAGGCGGCCTTCGGTGATGCGCGAGGTGCCACCCAGCGGCGCCGGCTCGAACCGCTCGACCGCCCGAGCCCGCAGCCGGTCGGCGTAGTGGTCCGGTTGCAGGACCAGGAACGAGCGCCGTCGTTGCAGGTCGAGGTCGGTGGCGAGCACCCACGTCAACAGCGAAGGGTCGACCAGTCGGGTTGCGCCCGCCGGGAGCTCGCCCTGGTAGGCGTAGCGCACCCGGAGGTGCACGACGTCGCCCTCGCGGGAATGGTCGACCAGCTCGCCGGCCGACAACGGCGTCAACGCACCGAGCTGGCCGGCGAGATCGGGGTCGGCGTAGGCGGCGAGCACGGCGTCGAGGTCGGCGTGCAGCAGGTTCTCGGCGCGGAAGTCCACAGGGGTCAGGCCTCCCCGGCGCCGACCAGCGCCAGCAGCTCCGGGCCGAACCGGTTGACCTTGACCTCTCCGAGGCCGTGCACCGCCAGCAGCTGCTGGGTGGTGGCCGGGCGGGTGCTCGCCAGCTCGACGAGGGTGCGGTCGTTGCAGATGACGTAGGCGGGCATGCCCGCCGCCTTGGCCTTCTGGGTGCGCCACCGCCGCAGCGACTCGAGCAGGGCCCGGCCGGTGTCGTCGAGGTCGGAGGGGGCGAGCGCTCCCGCGGCGCGAGGGAGATCGGGTCGGGTGCGCGAGCGACGCTGGGGACGTTCGCGGCGTGTCGCCGGGGCAGCCGGTGCCACGGCCACGCCCTTGCCCAGCTCGGCCGGGTCGGTGCCGGCGCGAAGCGCGGCGCAGGCGGCGACGAGGGTGTCGAGGTAGGGGGAACGCTCCCGTCGCAGATCACGGGTGCCGTAGCGCCGCAGGGCCGCCCAGCTGCACACCAGCTCGTGCTCGGCGCGGGTGATCGCCACGTAGAACAGCCGCAGCTCCTCCGCCAGTGCCTCGCCCGTGCGGGCGTGGCCGATGGGCACCAGCCCCTGCTCGAGCCCGGCGAGGTGCACCACGGGCCACTCGAGGCCCTTGGCGGCGTGGAAGGTGGTGATCTCCACGGCGTCGCCCTGGCGGTCGGGCTGGTCGGCGCGGGTGGTGGAGTTCAGCCAGGTGAGGAACCCGGCCGGGGTCGGGCTGGTCTCGATGGCGGCGTAGTCGCGGGTCAGCTGGAGGAGGGCGTCGAGGTTGGCCCGCCGCTCTTCGGCGCGGTCGCCGGTGCCCACGCCCTCGTCGATGGACGAGGCGAGGTCGGCGACCGCCTCGTCGAAGCCGTGCTGGGCTCGCCGCAGTTCGGCCAGGACGGCCTTGATCTCGGGCTGCTCGAGGAGAGGCGCGCCGCCCCGCACCCGGAACGGGATGCCTGCCGCGGACAGGGCCTCTTCGATGGCGGGGATCTGAGCGTTGGTGCGCACCAGCACCGCCTGGCTCGCCCAGCGGCGCCCAGGGCCGTGGTGGTCGCGAACGGCGCGGGCGACGCCGCGCGCCTCGGCGCGGGCGTCGTCGTAGGCGTGCACCGCCGGGATCGGCCCTTCGGGTCGTGTGGCCTGCAGCACTCCGGCCCGGTCGACCCCGCGACCACCGCTGGCCAGCACCGAGTTGGCCACCGCCAGGACCTGCGGAGAGGAGCGGTAGTTCTCGGTCAGGCGCACCACCTCGGCGGTGGGGAAGCGGACCGGGAATCGGCGGATGGCCTCCGGGTCGGCGCCGTTCCACGCGTAGATCGCCTGGTTCGGATCGCCGACGACGCAGAGGTCGCGGCGATCACCCAGCCAGGCATCGAGCAGGGCCTGCTGCAGTGGGTTGACGTCCTGGAACTCATCGACGAAGAGGTGCTGGAACCGCCACCGCTGGGCGCGGGCGAACTCGGCGTCACGCAGGAGGTCGCGGCGGCAGAGGCGCAGGAGGTCGTCGAAGTCGACCAGGCGGCGCTCGCGGCGGGCGTCCTCGTAGGCGGTGAACACACGCGCCACCTCGGTGGGTTCGAGCGGCGGGCGACGACCGGCGGCGATGGCCGCCCGGGCGTACTCCTGCGGCTCGACCATCCGGGCCTTGGCCCACTCGATCTCTGTGACCAGGTCGATGGGCGGCACGTCCTTCGCCGAGGCGGGCAGCAGCCGAGCGACGAAGCCCACCTTGCGGTCGAGCAGTGTCGGGGGCTGGATCCCGCGGTCGGCCCAACGGCTGCGCAGCTGGGCGTAGGCCATGGAGTGGAAGGTGCCGGCGGCGACGCGATCACGGAGTCCGAGGTCGCGGAGGCGCGAGGTCAGCTCGGCCGCCGCCTTGCGGGTGAAGGTGAGGGCCAGCACGTGGCGCGGATCGAGGTCGCCGGTGCTCGCCCGCCACGCGATGCGGCGGGTGAGGACGCGGGTCTTGCCCGATCCGGCGCCGGCGAGGATGCACAGCGGCGACGCTGTGGCGCCGACCGCGGCGCGCTGCGCGGGGTTGAGGCCCTCGAGCAGGGCGTCGGGATCCACACCGCAGACCGTAGCCACCCCCGGCGACAGGGCCTCCGGGGTACCGTGGGGCATGTCCTATCCGCAGGATGCGCTGCACCCGAGCGAGGATCTCATCCTCGATCTCCACCCCCACTGGTGGTACTTCGCCAAGTCGGCGGGCGTGGGCTTCATCGCAGTGGTCGTCGCCCTCATCGTCCTGCTCCAGGACTGGGACTGGGCCAAGATCCCCGCCGCCTTGTTCCTCCTCTTCACCCTGGGCTGGGTCCTCCAGCGCTACATCAGCTGGGTCAGCACCCACTTCGTGCTCACCTCCGACCGGGTGATCTACCGCAGCGGCATCATCGCCAAGCGCGGCATCGAGATCCCTCTCGAGCGGATCAACACGATCTTCTTCAACCAGCGCATCTTCGAGCGCATGTTCGGGCTCGGCGACCTCGAGATCGAGTCGGCCAGCAAGGACGGCGCCCAGCGGTTCGAGGACATCAAGAACCCGAGCGCGGTGCAGAACGAGATCTACCAGCAGATGGAGCAGAACGAGGTCAAGCAGGCCAACCGGATCTCGGGCGCCATCAACACCGCCTACGCGGCCCAACCGGCCCAACCGGCTCCACCGGCGCCGTCGGCCAACGTCGCCGACCAGATCCAGCAGCTGGCTCTGCTGCGCGACCAGGGGCACATCACACCGGAGGAGTTCGAGGCCAAGAAGGCGGAGCTGCTCGGTCGCATGTGATGCGGGCTGCGATCAACGGCATCGAGCTCGAGTACGAGACCTTCGGCGATTCGGACGACCCGACGCTGGTCCTGATCGCCGGCGTCGGGGCTCAGCTCGTGTGGTTCCACCCCGAGCTGTGCGAGGGCTTCGTCGACCGCGGCTTCCACGTCGTGCGGTTCGACAACCGTGACGTCGGACGCTCGACGTGGGTCGACACCGACGTCGACGCGGCCGAGGCGATCGGCCGCACCCTCGCCGGCGAGGCGGTCGACGCTCCCTACGACCTCGACGACATGGCGGCCGACGTGCTGGGGCTCTGCGACCACCTCGACCTCGATCGGCCCTGTCTCTTCGGTGTGTCGATGGGCGGGATGATCGCCCAGCAGGCCGCCATCCGGGCTCCGGATCGCGTCGGTGCGCTGGCGTCGGTCATGTCCACCACCGGCGACCCCGACGTCGGGCAGCCGACGCCGGCAGCCGTCTCGGCTCTGCTCGCCGCCAGCCCCGCCGAGCGCGACCTCTACGTCGCCCGAGCCGTGGAGAAGGGGGAGGTGCTGGCGGGCGACGGCGGCGAGGTCGACCTCGACTGGGTCGCCGAGCGAGCCGGGCTGGCCTTCGACCGGGGCGTCAACCCCGATGCCACCTCCCGACACCTCCTCGCCATCCTCGTGTCGCCGCCGCGTTCCGCCGGTCTGCGGGCGCTCGACGTGCCGGCCCTCGTGATCCACGGGGAGCAGGATCCTCTGGTGACGGTCAGCGGAGGGGAGCGCACGGCCGAGTGCCTCCGGGACTCGGAGTTCCTGCGCCTCGACGGCATGGGGCACGATCTGCCCCGCTACTACTGGGCGACCGTGATCCACCACGTGGTCGCACTCGCTGCCCGCGCCGGCTGAGGCGCCTCGATCCACGAAGGAAGACCACATGGGACCGCTCGACGGGGTTCGCGTCATCGAGCTCGCCGGCCTCGGGCCGGGACCGTTCGCGGCGATGATGCTGGCCGACATGGGGGCCGAGGTGGTGCGGATCGACCGCGCCGGTGGCACCCCGACGGTCGACACCGGCGGCCCCCAGTTCGACCTGCTCAACCGGGGACGGCGCTCGATCGCGGTCGACCTGAAGCAGCCCAGCGGCGTCGAGACGGTGCTCGCGCTGATCGAGCGGGCCGATGCCCTCGTCGAAGGCTTTCGGCCCGGAGTGACCGAACGACTCGGCCTGGGTCCGGACGTGTGCCTCGAGCGGAACCCCCGGCTCGTCTACGGCCGCATGACGGGCTGGGGCCAGGAAGGCCCTCTCGCGCCGCTCGCCGGCCACGACGTGAACTACATCGCCATCGCGGGTGCCCTCGGCGCGATCGGTCGGCCCGATGAATGCCCCCAGCCACCGCTCAACCTGGTCGGGGACTTCGGCGGCGGCGGGATGCTGCTCGCCTTCGGCGTGGTGTGCGCCGTCCTCGAGGCTCGCTCCTCGGATCGGGGCCAGGTCGTCGATGCCGCCATGGTCGACGGCACGGCGGTGCTGACGACGATGATGCACGGCCTCATGGCCGGTGGGCGCTGGCGGGACGAGCGGGGAGTGAACCTGCTCGACAGCGGCGCCCCGTTCTACGACGTGTACGAGTGCGCCGACGGCGGCTTCTTGTCGGTCGGTGCCATCGAGCCCCAGTTCTACGCACTGGCGATGGAAGGGTTCGGCCTGGCTGACGATCCCGAGATGGCCGAGCGGGGCGACCCGTCTCAGTGGCCGGCGCTCAAGGAGCGGCTCGCCACCGTCATCGCCACCCGCACGCGCGACGAGTGGGCGGAGGTGTTCGCCGACAGCGACGCCTGCGTGGCGCCGGTGCTGTCGCTCGGAGAAGCCACCCGCCACCCGCACCTGGTGGAGAGAGGCACCTTCGTCGAGGTCGACGGGGTGCTGCAGCCGGCGCCCGCGCCGCGCTTCTCCCGCACGGCGCCGAAGCTCCACGGCCCGCCGCCGACGCCGGGCCAGCACACCGACGACGTGCTGCGCGACTGGGGCGTCGCCGATGCCGCCCGGGTCGCCGAGCTGCGCTCGACCGGTGCCGTCGCCTGATCCGGGCGTCCCGCCGGAGGTCGGAGGGGCTGTCGGACCCCGCCGATAGGCTCGCCCGCCATGTCCACCCTGGTGTGCGTCCACGCTCATCCTGACGACGAGTCGATCCTCACGGCCGGCACCATGGGCCTGGCCGCTCGCGACGGACACCGGGTGGTGCTGGTGGTGGCGACGAGAGGCGAGCTCGGCGAACCGGTGCCGGGGGTGCTCACCGACGGCGAGACGCTCGGCGAGCGCCGTGAGGCCGAGACCCACCGTGCCGCGGAGGTGCTGGGGGTCGAGCGGGTCGAGTTCCTCGGCTACCGCGACTCGGGGATGATGGGTGACCCGACCAACGACGACCCGATGTGCTTCTGGCAGGCCGACATCGAGGAGGCGGCCAGCCGGTTGGCGGCGTTGCTCACCGAGGTCGACGCCGACGTGCTCACGATCTATGACGACCACGGCGGGTACGGCCATCCCGACCACATCCAGGTGTACCGGGTCGGGATGCGGGCCGCCGAGCTCGCTGCGGTCGACGCCGTCTACCTCGCCACGGCGAACCGCGACCAGATCGTTCGCAGCCGCGACCTGAGCGCGGGTGTGGCGGCGCTGCCCGATGGCGTCGATCCCGACGACCTCCCGACGCCCCCGCCGGAGCTCGACCTCGACACGTTCGGCACTCCGGAGACGGCCATCACGCACGCGGTCGACGTTCGTGACGTGATCGAGCTCAAGCGCGCGGCCATGGCCACCCACGCCAGCCAGATCGCTGCGGACTCGTTCTTCCTGGCGCTCCCGTCGGCCGCCTTCGCCTTCGCCTTCGGCACCGAGTGGTACGTCGCGGTGGGGGCCGCCCGAGCCGATGGGCAGTCCTTCGTCGACTCACTGTTCCCGGGCTGACCGCGTCAGGTGCAGATGAGGCTGTGGGTCTCGCCGTACCCGTTGGGTTCGTGGCCGTCGGGTGCGTCGTCGTCGAAGAAGCGTCCGCCCTCGGCGAGGTAGCGGAAGCGGTACGTCTGACCGGTCGGCAGCACGACCACCGCCGACCGCGTGCCGTTGGAGCGTGACCTCATGGGGGTGGCCTCGGGGGACCAGCCGTTGAAGTCACCCACGACCGACACCGTGCCCACGGTCGAGGGAACGGCGAAGGTGACCTTCACCTCGTCGGCCCCGAGATGCGCCCGCTTGATCATCGGCCCTCCTCGTCGATGCCTCCGGAAATCCACCCGTCGCGGCGGACGAGCGGACCGTAGGAGGGCATGATCCCGGGAGGGTGGACCGTCAGCGAACCTTCACGCCTGGTTCACACGTCGGGCGAGCGGAGGTGCGGGTGGTCGTTCAGCCGGCCAGGTCGAGGCCATCGTCGGCCCGCAGGCCTTCCAGGTCGCCGGCACCGCGGAAGACGTGGCGCTGCTCGTCGGAGCGCACCACCAGGGCCGATCCTCGGAGCACCCGTCCGTCGTCGAGCACGTCCATCGTGAGGCGACAGGGCGCCTGGTCGAAGGAGTCACCGGGCAAGGAGGTGGCCACGAGCTCCCAGTCGAGCGCCGTGCTCTCCTCGCGCTGCACCACCAGGAGGTCGGCCTGAAGCAGAGGGAGCTCGATGTCGTCGACCCGCAGGTGCGCCACGGTGAAACGCGCGTGGCGCACGGAGGTCACGCCCCGGCCAGGGTGAGGATCTCGACGCCGTCGTCGGTGACGAGGACGGTGTGCTCGAACTGGGCCGTGCGACTGCCGTCGGCGGTCACGGCGGTCCAGTCGTCGTCCCAGATGCGGTGCATGCCCGTGCCGATCGAGATCATGGGCTCGATGGTGAAGACCATCCCGGGCTCCATGAGCGTGGTGAACCGGGGCTCGTAGTAGTGCGGGATCTGCAGCTCGGTGTGGAACTGCTCGCCGATCCCGTGGCCGACGAAGGCCCTCACGACCTCGTAGCCGTGGGCGGTGGCGTGGGTCTCGATGGCCCGCCCGATGTCGGAGAACGGCTGGCCAGGACGAACGGCGGCGATGCCCTGCTCGAGGCACTCGCGGGTGACCTCGACCAGCCGACGGGACGCCTCGTCGACGTCGCCCACCAGGAACGTGGCG
>DATDIY010000246.1:0-4834 GCA_036520815.1 Acidimicrobiales bacterium | reverse complement strand
GAAGTTGGGACCGTGCACGACGTCGACCGGACCGGTCCACCACTCGATGGGCGGGAGGTCGGACCGTCGCCAGCACCACCGCAGCGGGCGGGCCGCCATCGGACGTCGGGCCACCCGCACCCCGGCAGGCAGGCTCGTCGTCATCGCCCGGGACCCGCGATGGCTGACGGCAAAGGCCGAGACGTCGAGATCCGGGCGACCGGGGAGACGGGTGACGAGCTCCCGGGTGAAGGTCCCGACGCCGGTGCGGGCACCGATCAGGGACGTGGTGTCGACGGCGACCCGCAAGATCGGGCTCAGCGCGATCCCGAGATTCGCCCGAGCAGACGGCCGAGCTCATCGGGCGAGGGCGGCAGGCTCACGCCCAACGACGACTCCAGCTCCCGACGGCGGACCTGCACGCGCTGAAGACCGAGCACTCCCAGGCCGACGCCGGTGTAGAGGAGGTCACGCGTCCGGCGGCCGATCGCGCCCAGCGGGTCGCCCAACGGGTTCGGTGCCATCGGCCCAGCGTAGACGGGGGTGAACGGACTCCCATGGAGAGGGGAGTACTCTCGCCGGTCGTCGTGACTGACCCCGAAGACTTCCGTACGCGCCCCGACGTCGACCCGGCGGCCGGGTCCGACGACTCGCCGGGACCTGCTCCCACGGTGGTCGTGGCCGTCGTCGCCCACGATCCCGGATGGTGGTTCGAGGAGACTCTCGGCAGCATCGCCGCCCAGGAGTACCCGAACATCTCGGTCCTCGTCATCGATGCCGGCAGCACCGACCCCGACGGGCTGAAGGCCCGGCTCGCGTCGGTCCTGCCGGAAGCCCACCTCCGCCGCCTGGAGGCGAACCCGGGGTTCGCCGCCGCTGCCGACGAGGTCATGGTCGCGGTGCAGGGGGCGTCGTTCTACGTGTTCTGCCACGACGACGTGCGTCTGGCTCCCGATGCGGTCCAGGTGATGGTCGAGGAGGCGTTCCGGTCCAATGCCGGCATCGTCGGTCCGAAGCTGGTCGAGTGGGGCGAGCCGCGCCGCCTCCTCTCGGTCGGCATGGGTGCCGACCGCTACGGCGAGCCGGTCCACTACGTGGAACGCGGTGATCTCGACCAGTCCCAGCACGACGCCGTCCGCGACGCGTTCTACGTGCCTGGCGCGGTGACGCTCGTCCGCTCCGACCTCTTCGCGGCTCTCGGTGGCTACGACGCCGAGATGAGCGCTCACGGAGAGGACCTCGATCTCTGTTGGCGGGCCCACGTGGCCGGAGCCCGGGTCGTCGTGGCCCCGGGGGCCCGCGTCGCCCACCTCGAGGCGCTTGGTCAGCGGCGGCCGGTCGACGACCGGCGTCGGCTCCAGCAACGCCACCGCCTCCGGTCGATGCGAGCCTCGACCTCGTTCGGAACCCGACTGATCCGCACGCCGCTGGCGTTGCTCCTGGCGTTCATGGAGGCGGTGCAGTCCCTGGCCCTCGGCCGGGTGCGTCACGCCCGAGACGTCGCCGCCGCTTGGACGTGGAACGTCCGCCACAGCGGCTCGACCCGCCGCCGGCGTCGCTCGCTCTCCGCCATCCGCAAGGCACCGGACCGGGAGGTGGCTGCGCTCCAGAGCCGGGGGAGCGCCCGGTTCTCCGGGTTCGTGCGGGCCCAGCTGGGCCGGGACGACACCGGGCGCCGGCGCGACTTCGTCTCCAACCTCCGGGTCTCGAAGGCGACCACCCCGGTGGTGGTGTGGGGCTTCGTCGTGCTGTTCCTGCTGTTGGGGAGCCGTGAGCTGCTCCTGGGCCGGGGCGACGTGCCTGCCATTGGTGACTTCCAACCCTTCCTCGGCCCGGGCCAGATGTTCTCCAGGTGGATCAACGGCTTCCAGTCGGTGGGGCTCGGCTCCACTGCCCCCGCCCCGACCGGCTTCGGTCTGTTCGGCGGCCTCGGAACGATCGCGCTCGGTGCCGTGGGGGTGCTCCGGAAGGTGCTGATCCTCGGTCTCTGGCCGGTCGGTGCGATCGGCCTGTGGCGACTCACCAAGCCCATCGGGTCCCGGCGGTCCCGGATCGTCGCCACCGTCTCCTACGTGGTCGTGGCGCTCCCGGCCAACTCGATGGCCGCCGGTCGTTGGGGCGGTCTCGTCGCCTATGCCGTCGTGCCGTGGATCGTGAGCCAGCTGGCGGCGACCAGTCGCCTCGCTCCCTACGGCGACATCGGTGGCAGCGCCGGCCCTGGCCTGCGCCAGCGTCCCCTCGTGCACCGCGTGCTCGCCGTCGGTGCCATCGCCGGGCTCGGCGCGGTGATCGAGCCCTCCGTCGTGGGGTTGGTGGTGCTGTGTGCGCTCGCCCTGGTCGTCGGTGGTGTTCTCGCCGGGCAGCTGGCCGGCGCCGGGCGTGTCCTCGTCGTGGGTGTCGGCGGAGCCGTGGTCGCCGTCGTGCTGCAGCTCCCGTGGAGCCTCTCGGTCTCCGATGGATGGACCGCGGTCGTCGGTGTGTCGTCCATGAACGGGTTCCCGGCCGATCTGGGCGACCTCCTCCGCTTCGGCACCGGGCCCTTCGGCACCGGCCCGATGAGCTGGGCGCTGCTCGTGACCGCCGCTCTGTCGCTGCTGATCGGCCGTCGGTGGCGCCTCGGGTGGGCGATCCGGGGCTGGATGCTCGCCGCTGCCGGCTTCGGGGCCGCCTGGTTCGCCGGGCAGAGCTGGGTCGACGTGGCCCTGCCCGAGCCCGACGTCCTGCTGGCACCGGCGGCCGTGGGTCTCGCCCTCGCCGCCGGTCTGGGCATGGCCGCGTTCGAGGTCGACCTGCCCGACTACCACTTCGGCTGGCGCCAGATCGTGTCGCTGTTCGCCGGGGCCGCCTTCGTCGTGGCCCTCCTACCAGCGCTGTCCAGCGTGATGTCGGGCCGTTGGGACCTGCCTCGCGGCGACTACCAGCAGGCCCTGTCGTTCATCGACACGCCCACCGACGCCGCCACCGCCAGGGTCCTGTGGCTCGGCGATGCCGGCGCGCTCCCGTTGTCGGGGTGGCGCCTCGACGCCCCGGCGATCGACGACCTCGGACCCAACCGCGCCCTCGCGTTCGCCACGTCATCGGCCGGCACCCCCACGATCGCCGAGGAGTGGGCCGGCGCCGAGGACGCCGCCGCCCCGATCGAATCAGCCCTCCAGGTCGCTGCCGACGGGGGCACCACCCGCCTCGGCGCCCTCCTCGCCCCGATGGCCGTCGAGTACGTCATCGTGCCGCTGGCGCTGGCGCCGGACCCCTGGGCCCGTGACACGCCCTACCTGCCGACGAACCTCCTCGCCGTCCTCGACGGTCAGCTCGATCTCGACTCGATCACCGTGAGGACGGGGGTGCGGGTGTACCGCAACGCCGCCTACGGGCCGAGTCGGGTCCTGCTGCCGTCCGACGTCCAGATCGCGGACGGCGGTGAACGCCTCGTCGACCGCCGGATCCCCAACTACGCACGGGCGGTGCCGGTGCTCACCGAGACCGACGGCTACGCCGACTGGTCCGGGTCGATCGACGAGCCCGGCACCATGTTCCTCTCTGCCGCCGGCGACCGGTGGGCCCTCGAGATCGACGGCCAGGAGGTGCCGGCATCGAGCGCGCTGGGTTGGGCCAACTCGTACCCGGTGTCCTCCGGCGGGTCGGCCACCCTGCGGTTCGACACTCCTCTGGCCCGCTGGCTCGCTCTCGCTGGCCAGGTCGTGCTCTGGCTGATCGTGCTCACCTACCTCTTCCTCGTGCGGGTACGTGAGGACGAGGGCACGGAGCTCGACCTGTCGCCGGCGGCTCGGCCGGACCAACCTCCCGACGCGCCCCGGCACGTGGTCGTGACCCCGGACCTCGAGGACCGCATCCTCCGTGGTGGCCCGGGCCTTGACGACGATCGGCCCACCCAGGCGGTGCCCGTGTTCGACCTCGGATCCGACGAGGAGACCGAGCACGGCCTCGACCGCCCGATCGCCAACGATGATCCGTCGCCGTCGGGTACGAACGACCCCGACGGCGAGCCATCGCCGACCGCGGGCCGGGTACGGCTACGACGGCGGAGGGCCCGATGAGTCGCCCTGGGCGCCTCCCGGCGCTCATCCTGCTCCCGGTGCTGGTCGTGGCCGGCCTCGTCGTGCAGACCGGCCAGGACGACGAGGCCCCTGACGAGGTCCGGCTGGCGGACATGACCCCGACGGCAGCGGCGCCCGACACGCTCAGCTCCACCTGGTACTGCGCCGCCGGTTCGGCGACCGGTGTCCGCGAGGGTGAGGGGGCCGGTCCTGCCGAGCACCAGGTCATCCTGTCGAACCACTCCGACGCGGCGTCGACGGTGCGGGTCGCCATCATTCCCGACGAGGGCGAGCAGAAGGTCGTGAACGTCCCGGTCGAACCGCACAGCCGCCGGTCGGTCACGCTCTCCGACACGGTCACGGCGCCGTGGGCCTCGGCGCTGGTGGAGGCCTCCGGCGGAGAGGTCTCCGTCGCCCACCAGCTCCAGGGCCCCAACGGGCGGTCGATCTCCGACTGCGCCTCCGCGCCCAGCTCCAGCTGGTACTTCCCGGGCGGCACCACCGCCGTCGGGGCCGACATGTGGCTCGCGTTGTTCAACCCGTTCCCGGGGGACGCGACCGTCGACGTCTCCTTCGCCACCGACGAGGGTGCCCGCACCCCCCAGGACTACCAGGGCATCGTCGTGCCCAGCCGGCGGGTGGTGGTGCGCAAGGTCAGCGAGGGCGGGGTCGTGAGCCTGAAGGAGAACGTCTCGACAACGGTCAGCGTGCGCAGCGGTCGCATCATCGCCGAGATGGTCCAGAGCGAGAGCGGCCGGGAGGACGACGGGGTGCGCATCCCCAAGGGCCTCACCGCCACC
>DATDIY010000245.1:0-2434 GCA_036520815.1 Acidimicrobiales bacterium | reverse complement strand
TGCCCGAGCTGCGGACCAGGTCACCGACCCGGGAGGCGTGGCCGTCGAGGTCGCCGCGCATCACCCCGGCGGTCGACACGAAGGGGTTGACGGCCAGCGCGTCGAGGCCCAGCTTCGCCAGCACGTTCGGCATGGCGAACGAGACCGAGCCGTAGGCGTAGGCGATGACCACCTTGAAGCGCGCCGCCCGGATACGGGAGATGTCGACGGTCGCCTCGAGCGCGGTCGAGTAGTGCTCGAGTGCGCGCGGTGCGTAGTCGATGTCGCCGATCTCGGCGGGGAACACCCGCCGGAAGTCCTGGCGGGCGTAGAGCCGCTCGATCTTGCGCTGGGTCTCCTCGGTGACGTCGAGGCCACCGGGGTCGAAGAAGCGGATGCTCACCGACTGCGGGTCGCCCTCGACGAGGCGGATCGTGAGGCCGCCCTGGGTGTTCGGGCGCTGCATGATGAACCGGGTGACCGGCACCGAGGCCACCTCGAGGTCCTCGACGTTCACGCCCACGCTGTTGAGGCCGGCCATCATGGCCCGCTTCAACATCCGGGCCGAGCGGCTGGAGTCGCGGGACGTGACCACGGTGGTGCCCCGCTTGAGCATGCCGCCGTAGGCCATGGCCACCCGGCTGGCGAACTCGGGGGTGATGTCGACGTTGGCCAGGCCGGACACCCCGGAGCGCCCGAACAGGCTCCGGGCCCCACGCGACTCCCAGACCAGCGACTCGTTGACCACCGCCCGGGCCTCGATGGTCTTGAACGGGTACACCTTCACCCCGGCGCCGAGGTGGGCCTCCTCGCCGAGGAAGCACTCGTCGCCGACGACGACGCCCTCCTCGGTGCGCACCGACTTGCGCAGGTCGCAGGAGCGCCCGATGACGGTGCCGCGGAGGCGCACCGACTCGCCCAGGTAGGTGTTGTCGTTGACCACCGTGCGTTCGAGGAACGCCTCGGCGCGCACCCGGACGTTGGCGCCCAGCACCCCGTACTCGCCGATCGTGGCGCCCTGCTCGACCCGGCAGTTCTCGCCGATGACCGCTGGACCGGTCACGGTGGCCTCGGGGTGCACGTCGGCGCCCTCGGCGAACCACACACCCGGGCGCATCTCGAAGCCGGGGATGTCGACCTCGACCTTGCCGTCGAGGATGTCCTTGTGGGCTCGCACGTAGGCGTCGAGCGTGCCCACGTCCTCCCAGAACCCCTCGGTGATCGCCCCGAAGAGGGGCTTGCCGGCCTCCAGCAGGGCCGGGAACACCTCGCTGCTGAAGTCGACGGGCCGGTCGGCCTCGATGAAGTCGAAGATCTCGGGCTCGAGGACGAAGATGCCGGTGTTGATGGTGTCGCTGAACACCTGGCCCCAGGTCGGCTTCTCGAGGAACCGCTCGATCGAGCCGTCCTCTCGGGTGATGACGATGCCGAACTCGAGGGGGTTGTCGACGTGGGCGAGCCCGATCGTGGCCAGCGCCCCGTTGGCCTCGTGGCTGTCGACGATGGCGCTGAGGTCGATGTCGGTGAGGACATCGCCCGAGATCACGAGGAACCGCTCGGTGAGCAGGTCCATGGCGTTGCGCACCGAGCCGGCGGTGCCGAGGGGCGACTCCTCGGTGGCGTAGCTGATGCGGACGCCGTGCTCGGTGCCGTCGCCGAAGTAGTCGCGGATGGCGTTGGCCATGAACGCCACCGTCACGACGATGTCGTCGATCCCGTGGCGCTTCAGCAGGTCGATGACGTGCTCCATCATCGGCTTGTTGACGAGCGGCAGGAGCGGCTTGGGGGCGTTCGAGGTGAGTGGCCGGAGCCGGGTGCCCTCTCCACCGGCCATGATGACCGCCTTCATCGTCCTGCCTCCAGGGGGTCGGTCGCGGCGTGGGCTGTGCAGGGGCGAACCTACCCCGCGGCCGACGCCGTCCCTCGCCTGCGGACGTCGCGCTCCTCGCGGCCCTCGCGCAGCGCAGCCATGCCGAGCGGCACGTACATCACGGCGGCGGTGTAGCTGAGCACGAGGGCCGGGAGTGCGCAGATCCACGCCAGGGCCTCCGCCGTCGCGGCCCAGGAGAGGTCGCTCGACCCGGCGACGAAGAGCGGGAAGGCGAACATCAGGCCGAACGTCCCGGCCTTGCCGTACCAGGTGACGTCGATGCGACGGGCACCGAGCAGGTAGAGCACCAGGGTGGCGCCGGCGACCATGACCTCGCGGAACAGCACCGCCAGGCAGAACCACAGGGGCGCCGCCCCGTCGACGACGATCGCCACCACGAACAGCAGGCGGTCGGCGAGCGGGTCGAGCACCTTGCCGACCGTCGACACCTGGTGGAACCGGCGGGCGATGTAGCCGTCGACCCAGTCGGTGGCGCCCAGGCCGGCGAGCAGGAACGCCGCCGCGGCCCGGTCGTCGGCGCCGAGCAGGAGCCACACGAACAGCGGCAGGCACGCCAGGCGCACG
>DATDIY010000244.1:0-3803 GCA_036520815.1 Acidimicrobiales bacterium | reverse complement strand
GGAGGGGCCGACCCGTCGCCGTCGGGCACCTCGTCCGGCACCTCGTCCGGGCCCGCCGGTCGGGCCGCCTCGGCGGCGGTGCGCCGTCAGCTCGACCCCGACACGCTCGCCGCGCTCGAGGAGGAGCGGGACTTCCTGCTGCGCTCGCTCGACGACCTCGAGCGCGAGCACGACGCCGGCGACGGCGACGACACCGACGACGCCGAGCTGAAGGACGACTACACGGCGCGCGCCGCCAACGTCCTGCGGGCCCTCGATGACCGCCGGGCGGCCGTCGCGAACGGCTCGGGCCGGTCGTGGGTGCGCACCGCCGTCGGCCTCGCCGTCGTGGCGATCCTGGCCGTCGGCGTCGGTTGGTTCGCGTTCCGCGACGCCGGCACCCGCGCTCCGGGAGAGGGCATCACCGGCGACGCCCGGCAGGACTCGGCCAACCTCGTGCTCCAGGCTCAGCAGCTCACCGGCCAGGCCAGTCAGGCCCTCGAGGACGGCGACACCCAGGGCGCCCTCGACCTGTACCGCCAGGCCATGCAGGCCTACACCCAGGCGCTCGACCTCTCGCCCGACAACGCCGAGGCGCTCACCTACCGGGGCTGGCTCTACCACAACCTCGCCGTCGGGGTCGGTGACGGACCGGAGGCCGACGAGCTCGACGGCTACGCCCGTCTGGACCTCGACCAGGCGGTCGCGTCCGACCCCGACTACACCGACGCCCGCGTCTTCCGGGCGATCATGGCCGCCGCCGCCGGGGACTTCGCCGCCGCTCAGGCCGACCTCGACACCGCCGATCCAGCCGACATCCCGACGTACATGACCTCGACGGTCGATCAGCTCCGGGCCCGGATCGCCGCCGGCCTGGCCGCCTCCCCCTGACGACCGCCACACGGCGCGAACCGCGCGTGTTTCCGGCGCTCCAGCAACCGAAATACGCGCGGATCGGCGTAGTGCGGGGGAGCGGAGGGTCAGGCGGAGGGGGGTCGATAGCGGCCGCGCACGGGGCGGCCGTCGTCGGTCTCGATGGTCCAGACCGAGCCCTTCTGGTGCAGCAGCGGGCCCTTGGTCTGCATGCCCATGGCCGCCAGCCGATCGAGCAGCGCCGGGATCACGTCACCGTGGCTGCAGGCCACCCCGTTGACCGGGTCGAGCGAGAGCACCAGCTCGAGCGCCTCGTCGGGATCGGCGCCCTCGGCCAGGCGCTCATCGGCTTCGACGGTGAGGCCGAACCGATCGGCGGCAGGCTCCAGGGTCTGCAGGCAGCGCACGTAGGGGCTCGACACCATCCGCCCGACCGACGTGGCCGCGAGCCGGTCGCGGATGGCGGCGCTCTGCGCCTCGCCCCGAGGTGACAGTGGCCGCGCCTCGTCCTTGCCGTCCCAGTCCGAGCGCCGTCCGGCGTGGGAGTGGCGGACGAGGAAGAAGGTCACGGCGAGACGGTAGCCAAGTGCGCGAGACCCCTCGGACCACCTACCCGGGGCGACGAAGTGGTCCTCCGTCACGCTCGCGCCAGGTCCCGGTCACGGGCTTCGCTCAAGGTGTGGCCGACCGGTGCCGACAAGGGTGCGGGGACGTGGCGTGACGGCCGTCCGTCTCCCCTGGATCCACGAGGAGAACCATGTTCGACGATCGCCGTCTTCCGCCCAACCCCCGCCGTACCGCCAGACGCCTCGCTGTCACCGCCGCTGCGGCGTCGGCCCTCGTCCTTGCCGGTGGCATCAGCCTGGCGGCTGCCGCCGACGACGACACGTCCTCCGATGAGCCGACGGTGGAGGAGGTCGTCGAGGTCACCGAGGACTCCACGTCGACCACGGACACCACCGTGGAGGCGGAGTCCGACGAGGAGGTCGTCGAGGTGCCAGGCACCGAGGCACCCGAGGACGACGAGGGGACCGACGAGGAGAGCTCCCACCCGGAGAACCACGGCGCGCTGGTGAGCGAGGCCGCCCGCGACCACTCCCACGACGAGGAGTGTGGCAACCACGGCGCCTACGTGAGCAGCGTCGCCCGCGGCGAGGACGGATGCGAGATCGACGAATCGCCCGAGACCGCCGAGCCCGACGACGCAGAGATCGAGGATGGCGAGGACGACGCGTCGTCCAGCCACGCGCCGTCGTCGAAAGGACAGGGCAACGGGAACGGCAACGGCAACGGCAAGGGCCGCGGCTGACCCACGCCGTGAACCCGGCCGGAGGCCTCTCCGCTCAGCCGGCCAGGGACCGCAGTCGACCGACGACGTCGGGGAGGGCGCTGATCGCCGCCTCCACGTCGTCGGTCGTCGTGCTCCAACCCACCGAGACCCGAAGCGACCGGTGGGCGTCGACCCCCATCGCCTCCAGCACGGGTGAGGGCTCGAGGCCCTCGGACGCGCACGCGCTGCCGGAGTGGGCGGCGATCCCCCGCTGGTCGAGCCCGAGCAGCACGCCCTGCGGTTCCACCCCCTCGACCGCCAGGCACACGAGATGGGGGAGGCGCCCGGACGGGTCGGGGTCGCCCAGCTGCTCCACGCCGGCGACGGCGGTGAGGCCCTCCGCCAGGCGGGTGGTCAGCGCCCGGCACCGGGGCTCCTCGGAATCGAGCTCGGCGCCCGCTGCCTCTGCCGCCGCGCCCAGTCCGACCAGGCCGGGGAGATCCTCCATCCCGGCGCGCCGGGCCCGTTCCTGATCTCCGCCGAGCAGCAGTGGCGCCACCCGCAGGCCGCGGCGGACGAACAGGGCGCCCGTGCCGGGAGGACCACCGAACTTGTGGCCGCTCACCGAGGCCAGGTCGACGCCGAGACCGTCGAGGTCGAGCCGGACCCGGCCGGTGGCCTGGGCGGCGTCGACGTGCACCAGCACCCCGCGTTCCCGACAGGCCGCCGCCACCTCGGCCACCGGTTGGAGGGTGCCGACCTCGTGGTTGCCCCACTGGAGGTGGACCAGCGCCGTCTCCGAGGTGATGGCTGCGAGCAGTTCGTCGGGGTCGACCCGGCCGACCCGGTCGACGCCGACCACGGTGACCGATCCGCCGAAGGCCTCGGCGAACGCCGCCGACGACTGGCGCACCGCCGAGTGCTCGACGGCCGCCAGCACGACGTGCGGCGTGCGTCCGGCGTCGACGGCCCGGCGCACCGCTCCCCACGTCGCCGCGGTGATGGCCTCGGTCGCCCCGCTGGTGAACACGACCTCCCGCGAACGGGCTCCGAGGAGGGCGGCCACCTGGTCGCGGGCCGCCTCGAGCGCCACGCGCGACTGCATCCCTTCGTTGTGGATCCGGCCCGGGTCGCCGACCTCGCCCCGGCCAGCCCGCTCGAGCCACGCGCTGGTGGCGGCGACGGCCTCGGGTCGGGGCGGCGATGTCGACGCGTGATCGAGGTAGTGCCGGCTCACACGGGCAGCCTACGGATCAGCGGGGTGCCGCCTACGCTCCCGGCGGAGGTCCCTGTGCTTCACCTGCGCCTGATCGTTCCGGCAGATCGAACCGACGAGGTCGTGCGCGTCCTGTGCGCCGACCCGGCGGTCGCGCTGGTGACGAGGGAGCGTTCGGCGGCGATCCAGCCTCCGGGGGACGTGATCACCGCCGACGTCGCCCGCGAGGCGAGCGACCGGGTGATCGCCCGGTTGCGCCAGCTCGGCGTGCACCGCGACGGTGCCATCACCCTCGAATCGGTCGACACGTCGCTCTCGGACGCCGTCATGCGGGCCGAGGCGGCAGCGCCCGGTGATCCGAGCGACGCCCTCGTCTGGGAGGAGGTGGAGGCCCGTGCCCGAGAGGACGCGACGCTGACGCCGTCCTACCTCGTGCTCATGGCCATCGCCGGGCTCATCGCGGCG
>DATDIY010000243.1:0-2962 GCA_036520815.1 Acidimicrobiales bacterium | reverse complement strand
TGACCTGTCCGGTGATGAAGTGGGCATCGGATGAGGCGAGGAAGACGAGCGCCGGTCCGATGTCCTCGAGCGGATCGCCGAGGCGACCGCCGATCACGATCGACTGCGACATCCCTCGATCCATCCGCGCCGCCGCCTCGGGCCCGAGGAACTCCCGGAAGCGGTCGGCGCCAGGGGTCTCGGCCGCCGGCGCCAGCGTGTTCACCGTGATCCCGTGCCGGCCCCACGCCCGTGCCGCGGAGCGGGTCCAGGCGTGCACCGCGCCCTTGGTCATGGCGTAGGAGGCGGCGATCGGGTTGCCGGTGACGGCCTCGCACGACCCGACGTTGACGATGGCCCCACCGCCCTCGCGTAGGTGGGTGAACGCGGCCTGGTTGGTGAAGACGGTGGCCTTGACGTTCGTGGCCAGGAGGGCGTCGAGGTCCTCCTCGGTCAGGCGGTCGGGGGTGGAGGGCACCCAGAGCCCGGCGCAGTGGACGAGGACGTCGAGGCCGCCGAGCTCACCGACCGCTTCGGCGAAGAGCTCTTCGACGGCGTTCTGGTCGCGCAGGTCGCACTGCCACCAGGCGGCCACGTCCCTGAGTGAGTCGGGTGGTGGCGTGCTGTGGTGCACCGCGGCGACTCGTGCGCCGGCCCGGGCGAGGGCACCGACGGCGCCGGCACCTACGCCGGTGGCGCCGCCGGTCACGACGATCCTGCGGTCGACGAGCCTTCCGTCGGTCATCTGTGCCCCCGGGGTCCACGAACTGGTGGGACCGTATCGCTCCCGGCGTCGTCGCTCCGCCGGTCGCGTCCAGCCGCGGACCGGTCTCCAGCCCGGGTCGGGCATGATGAGCGGACCACGACCGGGGGAGGGCTGGCAGTGCGTGCGGTCAGATCGACATCGCCGGGTGTGAGCGTCGTGGACGTCGACGTTCCCGACGGCCCGGGGGAGCTCGTCGCCGTCCGCTCGGCGAGCATCTGCTCCTCCGACTTCAAGTACATCGCCCACGGGAGTACCTCGATCATCGGCCACGAGCTCGCCGGGGTCACCGAGGACGGGCGGGCGGTCGCCATCGAGGCGATCTTCGGCTGCGGCGAGTGCGACCTCTGTCGGGAGGGCCGCTACAACCTCTGCCCGACGACTGGTCGCGAGCAGTTGGGCTTCGGCGTCGACGGGGGGATGAGCGAGTGGTTCCGGGTGCCCTCTCGTGCGCTGGTCGAGCTGCCGGCCGGCGTCGATCCGGCGAACGCATGCCTGGTCGAGCCGCTGGCGGTGTCCTGGCACGGCTGCGTCCTCGCCGGGGTGGGCGAGGGGATGCGGGTGGCTGTCGTCGGCGGCGGCGCGGTGGGGTTGATGGCGGTGGCCGCGGCGCGCGGCCTCGGTGCCGGCGAGGTGTCGCTCGAGGCCCGGTACCCGCACCAGATCGAGCGAGGCGAGCGTCTCGGGGCCACCGCGCCGTCGGGCCGTTACGACGTCGTCATGGAGGCCGCCGGCACCGCCAGCTCGCTGCACCGGGCCACCCAGTTGGTCGAACGGGGTGGCGCGATGGGGGTGCTCGGCGTGTTCGATCCGGGTACCGAGTGGCCCTACTGGTCGTGGCTGATGAAGGAGGTCCGGACCTTCCCTGCGGTGGGCTACGGCCGCCACGAGCACGGCCGCGACGTCGACGACGCGGCGCGCCTGCTCGCCGCCAACCCCGATCTCGTCGACACGCTCATCACGCACCGGTTCCCGATCGAGGACGCGCCCGAAGCGTTCCGGGTCGCGGCCGACAAGGCAACCGGGGCAGTGCGAGTGGTGGTGGAGCCGTCGCCGGCCTGATGCGCCGTAGTCGGAACGACCCGTTGCGGATGTATCAAGGCATCTGATACGTATGGGTCATGGTGTTCGGCGGAATGCTCCTGTTCCTCGCGGCCGTCGTGGTCGGGCTGGCCGTCCTGCGAGGCGGCCAGGTCACGCGTCGCTCCGCGGCGTTCTGGGCGTCGGAGCGTGGGCTGACCCTGACCATCGAGAACGAGCCGATGGTGACCGGCTACCTCCGCACCGCCGGTCTGCTGCGCAGGATCGGCGTCGTCGCCGGGCTGGTCCTGCCCGTGCTGTTCGCGTGGGCGCTCGGCCTGCGCCCCGGATCGGGCTGGTTCGGTCCGGGGTGGATCTTCGCCGGCTACCTGGTCGGCGCGCTCTACGCCGAGGTCTCGTTGCGCCGTCCGGCCGGTCGCCGGGCCAGCGCCACCCCCCGACGCCTCGCCGACTACCTCCGGCCGAGCCTGCTGATCGGCCAGTGGGTCCTCGCCGGGCTGGTGGTGGCCGCCGCGACGGCAGCCCTGGTGACGCCAGGCGCCGGCGAGCGCCTCGGCATGACGCTCGCCCCCGTTGTCGTGGTCGCCGCGCTCGGGCTGGTCAGCGCGCCCCTGCTGGTGATGACCGAGCGTTGGTTGGTCCGCCGTCCCCAACCGGTGGTCTCGCCGTCGCAGCTCGCGGCCGACGATGCCATCCGCTCGCAGTCGGTGCAGTCGATCGCGGCGAGCGGAATGGCGGCCCAGGTGCTCCTGCTGGCGATCCCCCTCGTCGGCCTCTCGGGCAGTGACGTCGCGTGGCTGCGGTGGATGGTCCTGCCGGCGATGGCGTGCAGCGTCGCCGCGTTCTTCCTCTGCAGCCACCTCGGGCAGCTTCGGTGGCGGGTGCGGCGACCAGGGCCGATGGGGGTGGCTTAGTCGTGCTGATCGAGATCGACCCCGACGCCAACGTGGCTCCCTACGAGCAGCTGCGCGTCAGCATCACCGCCCTCGTGCTGCGCGAGGAGCTGGTGCCCGGTTCGAAGCTCCCATCGATCCGCCAGCTCGCCGGCGACCTCGGCCTCGCTCCCGGCACAGTGGCGCGCGCCTATCGCGAGCTGGAAGCCGAGGGCGTGGTGCGCAGCCGCGGGGCGCGCGGCACCACCGTGGTGGGTCCGCCGTCGGCTGACTCGCCGACAGCCAA
>DATDIY010000242.1:0-2302 GCA_036520815.1 Acidimicrobiales bacterium | reverse complement strand
CACCGCCGCCGCCCAGGTCGTCGACACCGCCCACGACGTGGTCCAGACGGCGATCCGCCACCTGGCCGCGTCGGGCGGTCCCGACCTCAACCAGGTCGTCGCCTACGACCTGGCCCACGCCGCCGCCGCGGTGGAGACCGGCCGGGCGATGCTCGACTACGGGGCCAAGGGCGACCTCGAGGGCCGCATCACGTGCGCGTTCGTCGCCGATGCGGTGGTGGAGCTCGCCGGCAAGCTCTTCGGGCGAGAGGCCGAGTGGGGCGTCGACGCCTCCGCCCTCGACGGCACCCGCTCGTTCGTCGCCACCTTCCACTCCCCCGAGTTCCTCGCCGGTCTGGCCGAGACGCCCGGACCCCGCCACCTCGACGGCGACTTCGAGCTGGTGCAGGACACGTTCCGCCGCTTCGCCGACGAGAAGATCGCGCCGGTCGCCGAGCACATCCACCGCGACAACTCCGACATCCCCGAGGAGCTCATCCAGGGCCTGGCCGAGCTCGGCGGGTTCGGCCTGTCGATCCCGGTCGAGTACGACGGCTACTCCGAGGGCGGCGAGAGCGAGTACATCGGCATGGTCGTCGCCACCGAGGAGCTCTCGCGAGCGTCGCTCGGCGCCGGTGGCTCGCTCATCACCCGGCCCGAGATCCTCACCCGGGCCCTGCTCGCCGGCGGCACCGAGGAGCAGAAGCAGACCTGGCTGCCGAAGCTGGCCAGCGCCGAGGTCATGGCTGCGGTGGCCGTCACCGAGCCCGACTACGGCTCCGACGTGGCCGGCATCAAGGTCACCGCCACGCCCACCGATGGCGGCTGGCTGATCAACGGCGTCAAGACGTGGTGCACGTTCGGCGCCCGGGCCGACGCCCTCATGTTGCTGGCCCGCACCGATCCCGATCGCTCCAAGGCCCACAAGGGCCTGTCGATGTTCGTGGTGCCCAAGCCCCGCGGCGAGGGCCACGGCTTCGAGTTCACCCAGGAGGCCGGCACCGACGGCGGCGCGCCGGGTGGCGGGAAGATGGAGGGCCGGGCGATCGACACCATCGGCTACCGCGGCATGCACTCCTACGAGATCGCCTTCGACAGCTGGTTCGTGGCCGCCGACAACCAGGTGGGCGGTGAGGACGGGCTCGGCCGCGGCTTCTACTACCAGATGGCCGGCTTCGAGAACGGCCGGCTGCAGACCGCCGCCCGGGCGATCGGCGTCATGCAGGCCGCCTACGAGGAGGCCCGCCAGTACGCCCTCGACCGCAAGGTGTTCGGCCAGCCGATCTCCGAGTTCCAGCTCACCCAGGCCAAGCTCGGCCGGATGGTCGTGCTCACCCAGGCGGCCCGCCAGTCGGCCTACGAGGTGGCGAGGCTGATGGCCCAGGGCCAGGGCCAGCTCGAGGCGTCGATGGTGAAGGCCTACGTGTGCAAGGCCGCCGAGTGGGTGAGCCGCGAGGCCATGCAGATCCACGGCGGGTTCGGCTACGCCGAGGAGTACAAGGTCAGCCGCTACTTCGTCGACGCCCGCGTGCTGTCGATCTTCGAGGGCGCCGACGAGACCCTCTGCCTGAAGGTCATCGCCCGCCGCCTCCTCGACACCGTCAAGTAGCCGGACCTTCTCCCGAAGCTGGTACGGATGGCGCCGCCAGGGCGCGCCAGGCGTACCACCTTCGAGAGGGGACCGGTCTCGGGGGTCAGGGGCGGTAGAGCCAGAGCTCGGTCTCGGTCATGGCCACCACCATGTCGGCCCAGGCGGCGTGGGATCGGAGGCGATCGGGGGTACCGAGGACCTCGACCCACCCGACGCCGCCGGGCAACGCCCAGCCGCCGGAGTCCGACGTGACCAGCACCCCATCTCCCTGGCGTCGCGGGAGGCCGGTGACCCCCAACCAGTCGACGAGGGGTTCCGCGATCGGCACGTTCGGCAACTCGGTCCACCCCCCGCCCGACGCCGGGAGCCACGCCGCCTTCCCTGCGTAGTCGACCGCCACAACCTGGTCCCCCGCCGCTGCCAATCCGAGCCACTGGCCGCTGATCGGAGCGGGGATCGGATCCGTCCAGGTGTCGCTGGCGACGTCGTAGATCGTCGACGTCGCGGCGTCGGGGATGCTGTCGCTCACCAATCCCAGGAGGTGGACCCGCCCCTCGGTCGAGGTCGTCCACGCCCTCGCGTAGTCGTGGGGGACGGGAGCGATGGCGTGCCACGAGCGATCCGAAGGTCGGTAGGCGAGACCGTCGGCCCAGAAGAGCAGCTCCTCGCCCGTCCACGCCGGGGCGAAGGGGTCGGTGGCGCTCTGCAACGGCTCGTCCCGCCCGGGCGGGG
>DATDIY010000241.1:0-8346 GCA_036520815.1 Acidimicrobiales bacterium | reverse complement strand
GTCGATCACCCTGTTCGTCTTCGCCACCCTCCTGGCGGACGACCGCTACCGCACGATCGCCGCGGTCGTCGAGGTGGGCGCGGCGCTGCTGTTCGTGCTGTTGCACCGCATCGTCGCGCTCGAACGATCCGACGGGTGGGTCGACGACGGACGCGCCCGCGCCGGGTGGTCGTTGTTGCGAGCAGGTCTGGTCGTGGGGGTGGCCGCCGTCGTCCTCGGCACGGTCGTCGCTCCTCATCTGCCGGGTGCCGATGAAGAGCCGATGGTCGACTGGCGGCGCGACTCCGACGACGAGGCCCGCACCCTCACCAGCCCGCTGGTCGACATCCGCAAGCGCCTGGTCGACACCAGCAACACCCTGCTGTTCACCGTCGACTCGCCGTCACCGTCCTACTGGCGCATCGCCGCCCTCGACCTGTTCAACGGAACGCAGTGGAACCTGCGAGCCCAGACCGACGAGATCGCCGACGGTGATCTCGACGTCGACGTGTCGTCGCCCCGCACCGACACCACCGAGGTCCGCCAGCAGGTCACCCTCGACAACCTGGAGACCGAGTGGCTCCCCGCCGCCTACCAGGCCGTGGGGTTCGACCCGCAGGACGCGCCGACGGTTCGCTTCGACCGCGAGACCAGCACCTTCATCAGCGAGACGAGCGTCGGCAGCGGCACCTCGTACGACGTCACCTCGGTGCTCCCTGATCTCACCCCGGAGCAGCTGCGCTCGGCGGACACCCGGATCCCCCGCGACGTCCAGCCGCAGCTCGACCTGCCGTCGGACTTCAGCCCGACGGCGGCGGATCTGGCGAGGGAGATCGCCGGCGATGCTCCCAGCCCGTTCGATGCAGCACTCGCGCTGCAGGACTTCTTCCGCGACTCGGGTGGCTTCACCTACAGCACCGACATCGCACCCAGCCCCGGCACCGACCCCATCGACGAGTTCCTCGACACGCGCATCGGCTACTGCGAGCAGTTCGCCGGAACGTTCGCGGCGATGGCCCGCAGCCTCGACATCCCGGCGCGGGTCGCGGTCGGGTACACGTGGGGCGAGACCGACCCGGCGGCGGCGAACCGCTACCGGGTGCTCGGCCGCAACGCCCACGCCTGGCCCGAGGTGTACCTCGGCGAGTACGGCTGGGTGCCGTTCGAGCCCACGCCGGGCCGCGGCAACCCCGACGCCGAGAGCTACACGAACGTCGCCGGCTCCCAGGACGACGAGAGCCCGGTGATCGACTCGACCACCACCACGACGGCGGCTCCCGCCACCACCTCGACCACGCTCCCCGCCGACCTCGAGTCGGCCGCCCCACAGGCCAGCGCCTCCACGACGAGCGCGGAACGGTCGCTTCGGTCGTTCCTGGTCGTCGTGGTCCTGCTCGTCGCCGCCGTCGGCGTGTACCTCCTCGCGGTGCCCGGCGCGATCGCCGTGCGGCGCCGTCGACGTCGGGCCCGCGCCGCCACCTCGCCCTCCGCTCAGGTGGGCGTGGCCTGGTCCGAGGCGGTCGACTCCCTCACCGTCGCCGGGGTGGCCGCCCGACCCGACGAGACCCACACCGAACTGGCCCACCGGGCCGCCGCGTCGCTCCCCACGGCTGCCGCGCCGATGCAGGACCTCGCCCGGTTGGCCGATGCGGCGGCCTACGGCCCGACCGCCACGAGCGAGGAGGGCGTCGCCGCCGAGGCGTTGGCCACGGAGGTGCACCAAGCCGTCGACGCCACGATCGGGCGGCGCGGGCGCCTACGCCGGTTCCTCGACCCCCGGCCCTTGTGGAGCGGGCGGCGCCGACGGCACCTCGCCGACTGAGCCGGGGGCTCAGTCCTCGTCGTTGCGGCGGAGGCGGTCGCGGAGGCGTGCGCTCGAGTTGCCGAGGGCGTCACGCAGACCGGCCGCCTTCATCGACTGGGTCATCTGCTGCATCCCGACCCGACCCAGCCGGCGGGCGTTGCGCTCGATGGCCAGCGCCGACACCAGCATGATGAGGAACCCGCCGAAGGCCAGCAGGTACGACGTCCCGAGGGTGAAGATCAGCGCCACCAGTCCGGCCACGAACCCCAGGAGCGACCACTTCAGGTTGCGGTAGGCGTGGGAGTAGACGGTGGTGTCGGCGATGTCGCGAGCCAGAGCCGGATCGGACTGGTAGAGCTGCTGCTCGATCTCGCTCAGGATGCGCTGTTCGTCCTCGGAGAGCGGCACCGGTGGATCCCTTCGCTGAACTGATGGTCATCTTCCCACCAAAAGCCATCGGTCACAACGCGAAGGCACTGAAATCCGGGCCCGTTTCGCCGGCTCCGGTATCCGTCACCGGTCGGGCGAGGTGACGTCGTCCTCCGGGTCCCCGTCGGAGTCGGCGGTACCGCCGCCCGTGGGTTCCGACGGCCCCCACTGCTGTCGGTGCCGCTCCTTGACCCGGACGCCGTCGGGGCCCTGGAGGGCGGCCGGTCCGATGGCGGCGGAACCGAACCGCGCCCGGATCTCGTCGATGGTGCGGCTCGCCTGCTCCCAGCCCGGCCCGCGGGCCACCTCGTCGAAGCTGAGCTGGCGGGCGTCGTCGTCGGTGAGGCCGCTGACGGACAGGCCGAGGAGGCGCACCCCCGGGGTGGGGTCCACCTGGTCGAGCAGGGCGCGGGCCGCCGCCAGCAGGCTGGGACCGTCGCCGACCGGGACGGGAAGGGTCGAGGCCCGGGTGATCGTGTGGAAGTCCCCGAACCTGACCTTGATCTGCACCGTGCGGGCGAGCATCGACTGGGCCCGCAGGCGGCTCGCCACCACGTCGGCGAACCCGACGAGCTCCCGGTCGAGGGTGGACCGCCGGTGATGGTCGCGGGCGTAGGTCTCCTCCTGGCCGATCGACTTCACCCGACGGTCGGGTTCGACGGTGCGGGGGTCTCGTCCGAGGGCCAGGTCGTGGAGGTGCCGGCCGTGGCTCCGACCGAGGGCGGCGATCACGCTCTCTTCTCGGAGGTCGGCCAGGTCGCCGACGGTCCGCACCCCGAGGCGTTCGAGGCGATCGAGGGTGGCCGGGCCGACGCCCCACAGGGCCTGGACCGGTAGCGGTCGGAGGAACGCGGTGGTGTCGCCCGGTTCGACGACCACGACCCCCCGGCCCGGCCGCGGACCCTCGGGCGAGGCGATCGGCTTGGCCGCCTCCGAGGCCAGCTTGGCCACGAACTTGGTGCCCGCCACCCCGACCGAGCAGGTCAGGCGCTCCTCGTCGAGGATCCGGCGACGCAGCTCGACGGCGATCTGCTCCGCCGCCCCCAGGCGACGCTGCGACCCGGCCACGTCGAGGAACGCCTCGTCCAGCGACAACGGCTCCACGAGCGGGGTGATGTCGCGGAAGATCGCCATCACCCGGGCACTCACCTCCGCGTACCGGCCGTGGCGGCCGGCGACGAACACGGCGTGGGGGCACAGTCGGCGGGCGCGCACCGACGGCATGGCCGAGTGCACGCCGTAGGCCCGGGCCTCGTAGGAGGCGGCGGCCACCACGCCCCGGTCGCCGTCGCCCCCGACCACCACCGGTCGACCTCGGAGCTCGGGCCGGTCGAGCAGCTCCACCGACACGAAGAAGGCGTCCATGTCGACGTGGAGGATCGTGGCCGTGGAACGCTGCTCAGGTCGTTCGGCGGTGGCTCGTTCGGGACTCACACCCGGGTCACGACCATCGACGCCCGGTCGACGCCGGCGACGTGGTAGGCGAACTGGCGCAGCCCGTGCCACGGCTCGGACACCCACTCCACCACCGGCTCGGCGACCCAGCGGGAGCCACCCTCGAGGTGCCCGGCGCACGCCCCCGGTGACACCCAGCAGGCCTCCTCGACGATGCCGTCGGGGTCCTCCACCCGGAGCTCACCCGACCAGGTCGCCGCCTGCCAGGCCTCTACCCGCAGGGTCCAGCCCAGGTCGGGGGCGTGGGCCTCGATGTCGTAGAGCTTGCCGGCCCAGCGGGTGACGACGAGGCCGGTCTCCTCGAGGACCTCGCGGGCCAGCCCCTCGGCCACCGTCTCTCCCCGGTCGATCACCCCGCCCGGCGGGGTCCAGTCACTCGACCCGTCGCGCCGACGGTTGCGGACGAGCAGGAGCCCGTCCGGACCCTCGATCACCGCACCGCCCACGAGCCACTCCTGCACCCCGACAGTCTGCCCTCACCGCCACGGGACCACCCGCCCGGACCCAGGGAGCTCAGCCTCCGTCGGCTCCGGGATCGCGCTCGGCGACGGCGGGAGGGATCAGCTCGGCCGGCGGCACCGTGGACGAGGCCGTCGGAGGATCCGGCGCCGGATCGGCGTCACGCCGGACGAGGACACCGACAGCCGCCGCGCCCACGGCGACGACGGCGCCGACGAGCAACGCCAGCCGACGACGACGGCGCCGGCGACCGGAGCGGGCCGGCTGCACCTTCGCGACCGGCTCGACCATCAACGTGTGCAGCCGGGCCTCGACCTCGGGACGGGCGAGGTCGAGCCCCCGAGCGAGCACCCGGAGGTCGAGCTCCCTCAGGACGATCGGGGTGCCCGGGCGGGCCCGGCGCAGGGACCACACGAGCGACAGGTAGGCGGACAGGACCTCCTCGGCGGTCGGCTCGCGGTCGAGGTGGACGGCGGCGTCGGCCACCAGCAGCCGGCCCGACTCGAGGTCGAGCACCACCTGGCCCCGGGGCGGCACCAGATCGGAGAGGGCTACGTCGTAGGCGCCGAGCACGACCTCGAGCTCGGGGCTCGCGAGCGGCCGCTCGCCGGCCTCGATGCGGCCGAGCTCCACCGGCTCGAACGGCGTACCGACGGCCACCTCGTCGAGGGAACGGCGCCGCGTGACACGCGCCTCTGCGAGCAGTGTGCCCAGTCGCCGCGGGGGCACGTCTTCGGGACCGGCCTCGACCACGGGGACAGTCTCGTGGCCCGTTCCGGGCCGGCCGGGGATGGTCGGAGCGGGGTGCCGGACCGCGGAGCTCAGCGCTCGTTCGGCGCGGCGTCCGACGGGGCGTCCTCGACGGGGCGACCCCGCCGCAGCACCCGGTCGCGGAGACCCCACCAGGTGACGAGAACCAGGGCCTCCACGATGATCCGGCTCGACATCTTCGACGTGCCCCGGACCCGGTCGGTGAAGCTGATCGGGACCTCCACGATGCGCCCGTCGCGGCGGGCGACGTTGTAGGCCATCTCGATCTGGAAGCCGTAGCCGTCGGCGGCGACCGCGTCGAGATCGATGCGCGAGAGCATCGGGGCGCCGTAGCAACGGAACCCGGAGGTGGCGTCGCGCACCTGCAGGCCGAGCAGGAGGCGGGCGTACAGGCTTCCGCTGCGCGACAGGTACTCGCGGTGCTTGGGCCAGTCAGGGATCGCGCCCCCCGGCACGTACCGGGACCCGATCGCCAGGTCGGCGCCGCTGTCGACCGCGCTGATCAGCGCCGGCAGCGACGCCGGATCGTGCGAGAGGTCGGAATCCATCTCGATCAGGGCGTCGTAGCCCTGATCGAGGCCGATCGCGAAACCGGCGCGGTAGGCCGAACCGAGACCGGCCTTGGCCGGGCGACGCAACACGGACACACCGCCGCCGCGAGAGGCACCCCACTGCTCGGCCAGGTCGGCGGTGCCGTCGGGACTGCCGTCGTCGACCACGAGCACATCGGCCTCGGGCACGGCCTCACGAGACCGTTCGAGGACCTCGACGATGTTCTCTGCCTCGTTGTAGGTGGGCAGCACGATCAACGGCTTCACGGCGACACCTTATGGCTGGTCATGTTCCCCCGGGGCGCGTCCCACCGGAGCGGCCTCGTAGCATTGGGCCCGATGTCCGACCCCGAATCCGCACCGCCGCCCGCCAGCCCCTCCGTCTCACGGCCGGCCCCCCAGACCGCGCTCCCCTCCGTCGGCGCACGAGTGCTCGCCTTCGCCGCCATCGTCCTCGCCGGCGCCGCTGGCGCGTTCATCGGCTACGCCTTCGCCGACCTCCAGACCGACTCCACCGTCGCCGTGGGGTTGAGCGCCCTGATCGGCGCCGTGGTGGCTGCGGGGGGCACCGCGGTCGTGGTGGTGCTCACCCTGCGGGCGATGACCGAGTGGCGCACCATCCAGACCGACGCACCGACGCAGTCCGGGCGCACCCCTGACGGCGGCACCCGCCGACCTCCTCGCGTTCGTTGAGCAACGATCCCCTGCCGGCGCTCACCGGCGAAGGTCGCGATCCCTCCGAGCTGCTCGACCTCGCCGTCGCCCTCGCCGCCCAGGCGGCGGACCTGCTCGTCGACGGCCTGCAACGGGCCCGGACGACGGTCGACACCAAGACCACCGGCACCGACATGGTGACCGAGATGGACCGGGCGTCGGAGCGCTTGCTGGTCGACGGCATCCTGGCGGTGCGGCCCGACGACGGCGTGCTCGGCGAGGAGGGCACCGACCACGCCGGCACCAGCGGCGTGAGGTGGGTGCTCGACCCACTCGACGGCACCACCAACTACCTCTACGGCCACGCCGGCTTCGCCGTCTCGATCGGCGTGCAGGTCGAGGGTCGATCGGTTGCCGGCGTGGTCCACGACCCGCTCCACGGCGACGTGTTCACCGCCACCCTCGGCGGGGGCGCCCATCGCAACGGCCGCCTCATCGGCGTCTCCGAGGAAGACGAGCTCGGCCGGGCGCTGGTCGCCACCGGGTTCTCCTACGTGCCCTCCCGTCGTCGCCGCCAGGCCGCCGTGCTCGAGCGGGTGATCCCCCACGTCCGCGACATCCGGCGGATGGGAGCGGCGGCGGTCGATCTCTGCTCGGTGGCGTGCGGTCGGGTCGACGCCTACTACGAGCGGGGGCTGCACCCTTGGGACCACGCGGCGGGCGCGCTGGTCGCACGGGAGGCGGGAGCCCTCGTCGGTCACCTCGACGGCAGCGAGGAGACGGAGGACTTCATCCTTTGCGCTCCACCCGCGCTCTGGCAGCCCCTCCAGGACCTCCTCGCCGAGGTGGGCGCCGCCGACCCGTGGGCGGACGACCCGACCTGACCGACCTCGTCAGGCGATCTCGATCCAGGACCTGACCAGGTCCCGGGCCGATGCCGCCGTCCGGGCCCCACCGGCGGGGACCTGGCCGCAAGCGATGCGGCGCTCCTGACCGAGGAGATGGGCGTGCACGGTCGCGGGCTGGCGACGGCAGAAGGCCCGGCACAGCTCGACGCCCTCGGCGGCGGGGATCACCACGAGTGCTTCGGCCGACCCGTTCTCCTCCACGAGCTCGGAGCCGGCCCGGCGCACGAAGCGGGCCACCGCCTGGCGGCGCCCCTCGAGCGCCGATGCGCTGATGGCGAACCAGAGCCCGAGGTCCCCGTTGGCGTCGACGACCAGGTCGAGCGCCCGAACCGTGACCTCGTCGAGGCGACCGTCGACCATCAGCGCCGTCGATCCCACCGATGACGGCGCGAGACGGCTGTCCGTGGGGGCATACGGGGTTCGGTTCACGTCTGGAGTTGTCGACCGCGACGACCCCCGACTCAACCGATTGGACGATCTCGATGCACGTCGCACCTGTCGGATCGCTCGCAGGCACGTGATCTATTCGGGGAATGGTCCACGCGCGGGGCGCGGATCGGGCACCATGGGCGGCGATATGGGCACCCGCATCCTCACCGTCGAAGACGACGAGCGCATCCGCACGGCCGTCAAGATGGCCCTCGAGGACGAGGGTTGGGAGGTCGAGGAGGCCGACACGGGCGAGGACGCCCTGCAGGCGTTCATCCGCAACCCCGCCGACGTGGTGCTCATCGACATCATGCTCCCCGGCATCGACGGGTTCGACGTGTGCCGGTCGATCCGCCGGGCCAGCGACGTGCCCATCGTGATGGTGACGGCCCGGGCCGACACCCACGACGTCGTCGCCGGGCTCGAGGCCGGTGCCGACGACTACCTCACCAAGCCGTTCGCCCCCAAGGAGCTCTCGGCGCGGATCCGCGCCCTGCTGCGCCGGGCCCGCACCGCCGATCCGACGGTCACCCACCTGCGCTTCGGCGACCTCGAGATCGTGCCCGACGAGGGCGTGGTGCTCCGCAACGGTGACGAGGTGCACCTCACCAAGACCGAGTTCCGCCTCCTGGTCGAGCTGGCGTCGAGCCCGGGCCGCGTGTTCAGCCGCGAGGTCCTGCTCGAACGGGTGTGGGGCTACGGCTACTTCGGCGACGGTCGACTGGTCGACGTGCACGTGCGGCGCCTGCGCACCAAGATCGAGTCCGACGCCGCCAACCCCCGCCACGTCGCGACGGTCCGGGGCCTCGGCTACAAGCTCCAGCAGTAGGAGCGACGTGCCCGAAGAGACGTCGAGCCCTCGTCCTCCGGGGCCCGAGGGCCGTCCGGTCGAGACCCGCCCCGTCGA
>DATDIY010000240.1:0-3056 GCA_036520815.1 Acidimicrobiales bacterium | reverse complement strand
TGGGCGCCACGATGCGCTGCGGCAGCTGGTGGTCGAAGTGGGCGGCGTCGAGCAGCTCCCCGAGCCGGATCAGCAGGGTCGACACGTCGCCGAGGAAGGCCCAAAGCCGCAGGCGGCTGGCGTCAGGGATGGCCTCGAGATCGGCCTCGTCCTCCCCATCGACGCGGGCCAACAGGTTGGTGTCGGCCAGAGCGACGAGGGTGCGCAACTCGTCGACCACGCTGTCGATGTCGTGCTGCAGCAGCACCCCGGCATCGGGCATGGCGCCGACCGCCTCGGCGAGGTGCACGACCTGGTAGGTGAGCGACCGCGGGTTGGTGGATTCGAGCAGGAGCAGGTCGAGCATGGTCTCGACCTGGGCGTGGGAGCGGTACCGACGGCGATAGGTGACGATGCTCTCGGAGGCGGTGAGCACCGACTCGATGATGAGGCTGTCGGTCGCGGGGTCGCGTCGGGTGGTGATCGTGGCCCCCAGCAGGGAGCACACCTGGAGGGCCCGCTCGAGCCGGCGGCCCGCCTCCATGAACTGCCAGCCGTCGTCGCGCACCATCGACTCCGCCGACAACCCCGACAGGGCGAGCATCGCCGCCATCACCCGTCCGAGGGCAGAGGCGTCGGCCGCGAACGGGAGGCGATCGAGGGCGGCGAGGTCGCGTTCGAGGTGACCGATCACGAGCCAGGTGTCGTTGGACAGCTGGTCGCGCACCTGGGCGGCGGCGTTGAGCAGGCTGCGCACGGAGTGGGCCACCGAGCCCTGGAGGTCGCCGTCGACCAGCAGGGCCCGCAGCTCGGGTCCGGGGTCCTCTGCCCGGGGGAGGGCGTCGTCGCCGGTGAAGCCCGGATGGGTTCCCGACGTCTGGGTCAGCGCCGCCAGCAGCACGGCCAGGCACCCGTTGCCGGCCGGGTTGGTTCGCGGCGCGAACTCGAGCAACCGGTCCGACGCCACCCGGATCTGGCGGACGAGGTCCTCGGCGCGCTCCGCGTAGCGGCTGAGCCAGAACAGGTTCTCGGCGGCCCGCTGGGACATCGAGGTCTCCGGCTCCATGGAGGCCACGACGTCGTCGGGTTGCAACCAGAAGCCGGTGAGGCGCTCGGGTTCGCGGGCCAGCACCCAGGTGTCCTTGCTCCAGGCCCCGTTCTGGTTGGTGATCCTGGTCTCGTCGGGATGGCTGGCGACCCTGGTCAGCCCGCCCGGCATCACCGTGTAGCCGCTCTCCCCCGAGACCACGAAGCCCCGCAGCACAGCGCGACGGGCCTCGAGATCGGAGCCGTTGAACGTCGGGGTCGACCCCTGCTCGACCGGTTCCTGGCCGACCCAGGCGAAGGGCTGGGCCTCGATGCGCGCCCGCAGGGCGGCGAGGTCGGCCCCGGACAGCTCGGACCCGATCACGGTCGTGCGGCCGGGCTCGGCGATCGACTTGAGCACGAGCCGATCGATGTTCGCCACCACGTGGGAAAGCGAAGCCGGCTCACCGCACCACCACGTGGCGGCCGACGGCATCCGCAGCGGCTCCCCGAGCAGCTCCTCGGACAGCGCCGGGAGGAACGGGAGCAGCGCCGGGTTCTCCAGCACCCCACTGCCGAGCGTGTTCACCACCGACACGGTGCCGGTCCGGCACGCCTCGAGCAGACCCGGCGCCCCGAGGGTGGACTCGGGCTTCAACTCGAGCGGGTCGCACCAGGGCGGATCGACCCGACGGAGGATCACGTCGACCGGCTCGAGCCGACCGAGGGTGCGCACCCAGACCCGACCGTCGCGGACCCGCAGGTCCGGGCCCTGCACCAACGGGTACCCGAGGTAGGACGCCAGGGAGCCGTGCTCGTACGCCGTCTCGCTCCACGGCCCGGGCGTGAGCACCGCGATCCGGGGCACGTCGGCAGCGCGCGGTGCGACGCGCTGGAGGGCGGAGCGCAGCTCGCGGAAGAAGGCCGCCAGACGGACGACCTCGGCATCTCGGTAGAGGTCGGGCAGCACGCGGGTGACGACCAGCCGGTTCTCGAGGGCGTACCCCATGCCCGACGGCGCCTGCGTGCGGTCCGACAGCACGACCCAGGTGCCGTCTCGATCGCGAGCGAGGTCGAAGGCGGCGTGGAAGAGCTGGTGCTCACCCGGCAGGCGGATCTGGTCGCACTGGCGGAGGAATCCGGGATGGCCGTAGACGACCTCCGGTGGGATGGCGCCGTCGGCGATCAGCCGTCGGGGCCCGTAGAGGTCGGTGAGGATCAGGTCGAACAGCTCGGCCCGCTGCACCATCCCCGCTTCGATCCCGGCCCATTCGTCGGCCGCCACCACGACGGGCACCGGGTCGAGCACCCAGGGCCGGGCGATGCTGGCCCCCTCGGACACCACGTTGTAGGTGACGCCGTCGTCGACCAGCAGGCGGCGTGTCTCGGCCGCCCGGCCGGCGAGGTCGTCACGACCGAACTCCCCGAGCGAGCGCGCCACCCGACCCCAGTGGGGTCGGATCCCGACGCCGTCGGACAGCTCGTCGTAGACGCCGTCGAGAGGGAGGTAGCCGACGGGCAGCTCGGTGGTGGGGTTCGCGCTCATCACTCGTTCGGCCGGGTCGGGCGTCAGGGCGTCGGACGCGGACCCGCAGGGGCCATCTTCGTCGTCCGCCGGAGGTCCAGCGTGCGAGGGTACCCGTCGAGCCGGGAGCGCTCGGCTTCGAGGGCGGCGACGTCGACCGGGCCGGGCGTGTGGCCCACGGTGTCGAACCGGGCCACCCGGCGGGCGTCCGCCTCGTTGGCGTTCACCGGGAAGCGGTCGTAGTTGCGGCCTCCCGGGTGCGACACCCGGTAGGTGCACCCGCCGACGGAGCGACCGGCGTGCAGGTCGACCAGGTCGACCACGAGCGGCGAGTGCACGCCGATGGTGGGGTGCAGCGCCGCCGGCGGCTGCCAGGCCCGGTAGCGGACGCCCGCCACCCAGGTGCCGGGGGTGCCGGTAGGTCGCAGCGGGACGACCCGACCGTTGCAGGTCACCACGTGGCGTCCGGGACTGAGGCCCTCCGCCCGGATCTGGAGCCGCTCGACCGACGAATCGACGTAGCGGG
>DATDIY010000239.1:0-5132 GCA_036520815.1 Acidimicrobiales bacterium | reverse complement strand
CGGGCACGGCGCTGAGCCGCAGCGAGAGCGGTCGCCCGTCGCTGCGCCCGAGGAACTCCACCTGGACGCTGTCGCGGCCGGGGACGGGATCGCCGTCGTCGTCGAGCACGCGGGCGAGGGCGTCGTCGACGATCCACGCGTCGGCTGGCGTCGCCAGGTCGTGGAGGTGGTCGATCTCCCGGCCGCCGGCCAGGGAGCGGAAGCGCCCGTTGGCGAACAGGACCCGCCCGGTGGGATCGGTGCGGAAGGCGCCGGTGGGGACCTCGTCGGCCAGGAGGCGGAACTCCTCAGCCAGCTCCTGGATCTCCAGCCGGCTCGTCTCCAACGCCGCCCGCTCGGCCCGGCGTTGGCCGATGTCGACGAGCAGCACCTGCATCTCGTTGGTGGCGAGGTCGTAGGTGAGCGTCGACTCGACCCACACCGTCGAACCGTCGGGCCGCAGAGCCCGGTGCTCGGCGGACCGGGCCACACCGGGGGTGGTGGCGGCCATGGCGCCGAGGGAGATGGCGGCGGCCCGATCATCGGGGTGGACCGTCTCCACGATGTTGAGTCCGATGAGCTCGGCGACAGGGTGGCCGGTGAGCTGCTCGACGGTGCCAGCCGCCTCCACCACGGTTCCGTCCATCGCCATGCGCAGCAGCGCCCACGACGCCGGCGTGCCGAGGGCGGGAAGTTCCTCCACGGGAGCCGGCACCTCCTCGGCGGGGATGGGCGGGCCGACCCTGCTGGCCACGACCACCACGCCCGGATCCCCGTCGTCGAGCAGGCTGAGGAAGGCGACCTCGGTGCGGAACCACGTGTCGTCGTTGCGGAGGCGGGCCTCGATCGTCGACACCACGCCCGGGTGGTCGAGGGCCTCCCGCCACCCACGCGCCAGCTCGGTGCGGTCGGCGGGGTGGTAGATGGCGAGGCGGGCGCCGAGGGGGATGTCGGGGGCGATCTCCCCGACGTGGGGGTCGAGCAGGGCCCGGACGCGCGCGACAGCGGCAGGTGCCCCCTCGACCCGGACGATGGCGCCCGAGACGAACTCCTTCAGCCGGTCCGGATCCCAGACCGGGACGTCGTGATCCATGTCCTGCTCCGCCTGCCGTCCTGCTCCCGCGCCCATCCTTGCGTACGGGCCTGACGAATACCGATCGCCGGCAAGGAGGTTAGCCGTCTCAGGGTTGTCGGATGCGGAGGGCGTGCGCCGGGGCCATGTCCAACCGTGTCACGGGGGGCGGCTCGCCGGTGTCGCAGTAGCGTCCGCGTCATCAGTCCGGACGCACTCGTCGTCGTGGGCCGAGGGAGGCAGGGCAGTGGGTCAGAAGCCGTTGCGCGTGGTGGTCTGGGGGACCGGTGGGATCGGTTCGATCGCCATCCCGGCGATCCAACGCCGTCCCGGTCTCGAGCTGGTCGGCGTGTGGGTCCACTCGGAGGCGAAGGTCGGTCAGGACGCCGGCGAGCTGGCCAACGGAGAGCCCATCGGCCTGGCCGCCACCAACGACGCCGACGCGCTGATGGCCCTGGAGCCGGACTGCATCGTCTACTGCGCCAACGCCCGCGACTCGGTCGCCGTCGCCGAGTACGACCGCTTCCTCCGAGCCGGCATCAACGTGGTGTCGACCTCGGCGATCGGCGCCATCTACCCGCCGGTCTACCGGCCCAGGTCCCGCGACAAGGTCGTCGCCGCCGCCGAGGCGGGGAGCACCACCTTCTACGCCTCGGGCATCGAGCCCGGCTTCGCCGCCGACCACCTGCCCGCCCTCTTGACGACCCAGTCGATCTCGGTGACCTCGGTGCACTCCTACGAGATCGGCCTCTACGACGACTACCCCGTCGCCGCCACGATGATGGACGGGATGGGCTTCAACCGGCCCCTGGACTTCGAGTCGGGGTTCACCCAGCCGGGCGCCATCCTCCACAGCTGGGCCGGCCAGGTGCACTTCATGGCCGACCTCCTCGAGGTCGAGCTCGACGACGTGCGGGAGGAGTACCTCCGGGTCGCCACCCCGCGCGACCTGCACGTCGCCTGCGGCACGATCGAGGCCGGCACCTGCGGCGCCCTGCGCATCCAGGTCATCGGCGTCGTCGACGGCCGAGACGCCATCATCCTCGACCACGTCACTCGCATGGCCGCCGACCTGGCGCCGGAGTGGCCGTCCGGTCCCCACGACGTGACCTACCGCGTCGAGATCACCGGCGATCCCAACATCTACTGCGACATGGGCTTCACCACCGACGACGCCGCCAAGCTCGGCATCATGGGGATGGATGCCGGCGCCGGCGCCATGGTCGCCACGTGCATGCGCGTGGTGAACGCCATCCCCTACGTCGTGGAGGCCCGGCCCGGGCTGCTCAGCTCGCTCGATCTCCCGATGACCGTCCCGAAGGGCGCCTTCGGGGTCTGATTCCGCCGCCACGGCGTGCCGCGGGTCATCCGCGGCGTGCCCTGGCAGCGGATGGGGGTCGATGAGCACCCTCGACCTCGATCCGACGCCCCCGGCCCGTCCCGCCGCCGAACCCCGTCGCGCCCGGTGGTGGTGGGGCGCGCTCGCCGGTGCCCTCGCCGTGGCCGCCGCCCTGGCGGTGGGCGAGCTCGTGACCGGCTTGATCGGCGGGACCAGCTCGTCGGTGGTGTCGGTGGGCGAGGTGGTGGTGGAGAACGCCCCGCCGTGGCTGAAGGACTATGCCATCGAGACCTTCGGCGAGGACGACAAGCCGGCCCTGATCGCCGGCACCACGATCCTCCTGGTGGTGGCGTCGATCGGGCTCGGCATCGCCTCGGTCCGTCGGCTGTGGATCGGTGTCGCCGGCACCGTGGCCTTCGGCGTCATCGGGGTCTGGGCCGCGCTCACCCGGCCGGGCGCGTCGTTCTCCGACGTGTGGCCCTCGGTGCTCGGCACCCTCGCTGCCATCGCCGTGCTGACGGCGTTGCTGCGCCCCGGCCTGCTCACCCGTGCCGCGCTGAACCGGATGGCCCCTGCGGCTGACCGTCGCCCGTCTCCCGAGATGCCCGCGGTCCGCCGACCGGGCTCGGCCCCCGCCGGGTTCGACCGCCGCAAGTTCCTCGTCTCCGCCGGCGCCGTCGCCGGTGGCGCCGTGGTGATCGGCTCGGTCGGTCGGAGCCTGCAGGGCCGCTACAGCGTCTCGGGCGCCCGCTCGGCGATCGCCCTCCCGCCGCCCGCCTCTCCCGCAGCCGTCCTGGCCGCCGGCACCGAGACGGGCACGCCGGGCATCAGCTCGTTCGTCACTTCCAACGCCGACTTCTACCGGGTCGACACCGCCCTGGCGGTGCCCCAGGTGGATCCAGCGAACTGGAAGCTCGCGATCAAGGGGATGGTCGACCGGCCGATGGAGTTCAGCTTCGAGCAGCTCCTCGACCGCGACCTCGTCGAGCGCGACATCACCCTCGTGTGCGTCTCCAACGAGGTCGGCGGCACCTACGCCGGCAACGCCCGGTGGCTCGGCGTCCCCCTGGCCTCGCTGTTGGAGGAGGCCGGCGTGCAGGAAGGCGCCGACCAGCTGGTGAGCCGATCGGTCGACGGCTGGACCGCCGGCAGCCCGACCGAGGTCGTGATGGACGGGCGCGACGCGCTCGTCGCCGTCGGCATGAACGGCGAGCCGCTCCCCGTCGAGCACGGCTTCCCTGCCCGCCTCGTCGTCCCCGGTCTCTACGGCTTCGTGTCGGCGACCAAGTGGGTGACCGAGCTCGAGCTCACCACCTTCGAGGAGTTCGACGCCTACTGGCTGCGCCGGGGCTGGGCCCAGAAGGCCCCGATCAAGACGATGGCCCGCATCGACACGCCCCGCGGTCTGGCCAAGCTGGCGCCCGGCACCGTCCCGATCGGCGGGGTCGCCTGGGCGATCCACCGGGGGATCTCCGCCGTCGAGGTCCGCATCGACGACGGCCCCTGGCAGGAGGCGCAGCTGGGTGAGGTGCCCACCTCCGACACGTGGCGCCAGTGGTTCCTCCCGTGGGAGGCCACCAGCGGCCGCCACACCATCGCCGCCCGCGCCACCGACAGCGCCGGCGAGGTGCAGACCGAGGACCGGGTCGAACCCATCCCCGACGGGGCGACGGGATGGCACAGCGTGGTGGTGACGGTGACGTGACCCTGCTGCTCGCCACGATCGAACCGTGGGTAGGCGGTGGTCCTAGGGTTGGCACGGCTGCGCCAGCCCGAGTTGGCACGACGACGCAGCCCTGGACGAGAGGCGTGGATCCCCTGACCGACGAGCTCGACGACGAACGGCTGGTGGCGGCCGTCGGTCGTGGCGACCAGGACGCCCTCGCCGAGATCTACCGGCGTCACGGCGACGGTGTGTTCGCCCTCGTCACGCGGGTCCTGAAGGACCGCGCCATGGCCGAGGAGGTCACCCAGGAGGTGTTCCTGCGGTTGTGGAACGAGCCGGCCCGGTTCGATCCCCACCGGGGTGCGCTGCGGTCGTTCCTCCTGCGCCAGGCCCACAGCCGGGCGGTCGAGCGGGTCCGCTCGGAGGAGGCCCGCCGCCGGCGCGAGGAGCGCGTCGACCGCGAGGCCGTGCCCGTCGGTCCCGACGTCGAGCAGCAGGCCCTGGCCGACCTCGGATCGGAGGCCGTGGTCGAGGCGCTGGCGTCGCTCTCGGCCGGCGAGCGCGAGGCGATCGTTCTCGCCTACTTCGGCGGGCACAGCTATCGGGAGGTCGCGGCGCGGCTCGACCTCCCGGAGGGCACGGTGAAGAGTCGAATCCGCCTCGGGCTGGCCAAGCTGGCCGAACGCCTCGAGGCATCCGGACTGGGGACCCAGCCATGACCGAGCGCGATCGATCCGACGAGATGGGCACCGACGACACGGGTCCGGGCGACGACGTCGAGTCGCTGCTCGGTGCCTACGCCGTCGACGCCGTCGACGAGGTCGAACGACGTCGGGTCGAGCGCCTGCTCGCCACCGACGCCGACCGCCGGGCCGAGGCCGACCGCCTCGCCACCGCCGCCGACCACCTGGCCGAGGCCGCCTCCTCGGGCACGACGGCGCCACCCGGGCTGTGGGACGCCATCGCCGCCCGCATCGATGAGCCGACCGGCACCGCTCGGCCGACCACCTCGCCCGCCCCGGCGGTGTCGCCTTCCTCCGGAGCAGTGCCGATCCAGTCCGCGCCGTCGCGGCGCC
>DATDIY010000238.1:0-3294 GCA_036520815.1 Acidimicrobiales bacterium | reverse complement strand
GCACGAGCAGGGCCAGGATCGGCACGTACATGAACAGCTGCGGGGCGAAGAACATCCCGAACAGGAACGTCTGCACCTTGCCGTCCTGCAGGGCGGGAAGGCCGTAGGCGACGTCGTTGTAGAGGGCCGAGCCGGTCTCGACGTTCTGCCACAGCGCCCCGGTGACCACGCCCGCCACCACGATGACGCCCACCAGCAGGGTGGTGGCCCAGTAGCGCCCGAGCAGGGCGACGACCCGTGACCGGCGCGTGGGCAGTGGCGGACCGGTCTCTGCGGCGTCCGCCTCGCTGTCGTCCTCGGGACCGGGGGCGGCCTCGAGGGTCGTGCTCGGTCCCGTCATCGCGTCCACGCCTCCACGGCCCCGTCGTCCGTCGGGGCTCCGTGCGCCCCACCCCTGGCCGGCGGTTCGGCCCAGGGCAGATCACATCATCGCTCAGCGACGTCGTCGCGGGGGAGATGAGGCGCGAACCGCGTCAGCCGAGATCGAGCAGCCCGCGGATGTCGTCCTCGGAGAGAGCGCCGGCGAGCGCGCCTTCGCCGTCGAGCACGCTGGTGAAGAGGTCGGCTTTGCGTGCCTTCAGCTCCATCACCTTCTCCTCGATGGTGCCGGTCGAGACGTAGCGGTACACCATCACCGGGTTCGACTGGCCGATGCGGTGGGTCCGGTCGACGGCCTGGTTCTCGGTGGCGGGGTTCCACCACGGGTCGAGGACGAAGCAGTAGTCGGCTTCGGTGAGGTTGAGACCGAAGCCACCGGCCTTGAGGCTGATGACGAACACGGAGGTGTCGCCGTCCTTGAACCGGCTGATGGCTTCGCCCCTCCTCTGGGTGCGGCCGTCGAGGTAGCTGTAGGCGATGCCGGCAGCGTCGAGGCGCGTGCGCACCCGGGCCAGGTACCGGGTGAACTGGCTGAACACCAGGGCGCGGTGCCCTTCTGCGACCACCTGGGTGAGGTCGTCGAGCAGTCGGTCGAGCTTCGCGGAACCCACGCCGTCGTGCTCCTCGTCGACGAGGCCGGGATCGAGGGCGAGCTGGCGCAGGATGGTGAGCGACTTGAGGATCTCGAACCGGTTCCGCTGGACGTCGCCGACGAGGCCGAGGACCTTCTGGCGTTGCCGTTGGAGCTGGGTCTCGTAGATCCGGGCATGGCGGGCGCCGAGCTCGATCTCGATGGTCTGTTCGGTCTTCGGCGGCAGTTCGGTGAGCACCGCGTCCTTCGTGCGGCGGCGCAGGAGGGGGGCGATTCGGCGGCGGAGGGTGGCCAGCAGCTCGGGGTTGTCGCCGCTCTCGATGGGCTTGCGATAGGTGGTGTTGAACCGCTTCGGATCGGGATAGAGGCCGGGGGAGGTGATCGACAGCAGAGACCACAGATCCATGAGCGTGTTCTCGAGCGGTGTGCCGGTGATGGCGATCTTGGTGGCGGCGTCGAGACGGCGCGCGCACTGGTAGGTCTTCCCCTGGTGGTTCTTGACGAACTGGGCCTCATCGAGCAGGAGGAGCCGCCAGTCGTGACGGGCGTACGCCTCGAACTCGATGCGGAAGAGGGCGAAAGACGTCACGACCAGGGTCGCCCCGTCGATCTCCTCCTCGAGCGGGTGGCCCCGACGGGCTCGGGTCTGCTTGATGGTCCGGACCGCGAGGTCAGGGGCGAAGAGGGCGGCCTCGTGGGCCCAGTTCTCCACGACGCTGGTGGGCGCGACGACGAGGAACCGGGCGTCGGGCGAGTCCTCCAGGACGTGGAGGCACAAGGCGAGCGTCTGGACGGTCTTGCCGAGGCCCATGTCGTCGGCGAGGATCCCGCCGAGGCGGTTCCGGTGCAGGAACGCCAACCAGTCGAGCCCCTCCTGCTGGTAGGGGCGGAGCGTGGCCCGGAGACCAGCGGGGAGCGCGACCGGTTCGGGGGCGGCGAGACCGGCCATGCGGCCGATGCTCTCCGCCCAACGCTGCGACTGCTCGGTGACGACGCCGAGGCCCGCGAGCTCGTCCCACCAGCTCGCCTGGAACCGGTTGACACGGGCGACACCGGTGCCGGTGGGATCAGCCAGACCCCGGGCCTCGACGATGAGCTCCCGCAGCCGCACGAACTCGGGTCGATCGAGGCTCAGCCAGGTGCCCGACGGCAGAACGAGGGCTTCGTCATCCCGGTCGAGGGCCGCGAAGAGGCGGACGAAGTCGACGGTCTGGCCCTCGACGCTCACCTGGACGTCGAGGTCGAACCAGTCGTTGCCCGGACGCTGGTCGTCGGTGACGACGAGCGAGATGTGCGGGTCCTCGGTGACCTCCCTCAGGGCAGGGTGGTTGCCGACCACCTCGACGCCGATCTCGCCCTTCTCCTCCAGCCACGGGAGCACCTCGGTGAGCAGCGTGACGATCGCCGGGCCCGACACGGTCAGGTCGCGGGGCGAACCGTCGAGGTCGACGAGCTCGGCGAGCAGATGGGTCGGCAGGTCCAGCTCGCTCACCGCCGCCATCTCGGCCGCACGGTCGCGGCGGCGGCCACCGGCGCCGTGCAGGGGATGGTCGGTGGTCCGTTCCCCACGTCGGTAGCGAGCGGACCAGTGCAGGGTGGCAGCGTCGAGCGCGCTGCGTTCGACGAGGAGGATGATGCGTTCGAACCTGCTCGTCGTGACGGTGACGCTGCGGTCGGAGGAGTCGACGGCCGCATGGCGGGCGAGCGCCGGGTGGTAGACGTCGAGGAGCTCCCCGACGTCGGGAGCCGGGACGGTGAGCGCGTCGTTCGTGGCGAGCCGGGCGACGGTCGGGTGCAGCGCAGCGGTGAACCCGGTGAGCTCCAACCGACCGCCGTCCCTGGTCCAGAAGCCGTGGGGCGGGTTGCCGAGGAGGCCGCTACGTCCGTCGTCGCCGAGGTGCACCGGCTCGTCGTCGACGGTGAACGAGGTCGACAGCGTGACGTCGCCGGCCTCGTCGGCCGTGAGGTCGATGCGGGCCGCCGCCCTGGAGGGGGACAGCTCGACGACGTCTCCGGCGTGCTCACCGATCAGCTCGACGCCGACCTCGACCGCCCGCTCGAGCTGATACCAGAGATCAGGGCCGAACCGCACGAGCGGTGCCGCCTGGGTGTTCGTGTAGGCGAAGTCGGGCGGGCCGCTGGCGATGAGCGCCCTCAGCGTGGCCCGCTGCACCGGGTCGACGTCGTCGAGGAGGTAGGCGTACGAGGCGGTGATCTCGCGCCACGACGCGCCGGTCCTGATCCACTTCCCGGCCTTGCCCTTGCGCATCGGTCGAACCGTGAGGCGGGGGCTGTTGTCGGGTTGGTACCGGCTCGGGGTCGGG
>DATDIY010000237.1:0-3077 GCA_036520815.1 Acidimicrobiales bacterium | reverse complement strand
CACCGGGCACGGTGATCTTCGAGGACCCGCCGCTGCACACCCGCCACCGGGCCCTGCTGTCACGGATGTTCACCCCTCGCACGGTGACGAGCCTCGAACCGAAGATCCGCCAGTACTGCATCGACGCTCTGGCCGAGCTCGACGGCACCGACAGCTTCGACCTGGTGGCGGCCTACGCCAGCCAGGTGCCGATGCGGGTGATCAGCCTGCTGTTCGGGGTGCCCGAGGAGCTGCAGCAGACGTTCCGCGACTACACCGAGGAGCACACCCGCGGCGAGGAGGGCAAGCCCCCGGACGTGAACGACATGGACCTCGGGGGCGGGGTCTTCGCCGAGTACGTCGACTGGCGGGCGAAGAATCCGTCCGACGACATGACCACCCGGCTGCTCACCACCGAGTTCGAGGACCACACCGGCACGGTGCGCACCCTCACCCGCGAAGAGGTGCTCGCCTACTTCACGATCATCTCCGGTGCGGGGAACGAGACGACGGCGAAGCTGATCGGGTGGACCGGGAAGCTCCTCGCCGAGCACCCCGACCAGCGCCGCCACATCGTCGAGGACCGCTCGCTGCTCGTGCCCGCCATCGAGGAGATCCTGCGCTTCGAGACGGTCGGCCCTCAGAACGCCCGCTACGTGGCCTCGCCGGTGGAGTTCCACGGCGACACGATCCCGGCGGGCAGCGTGCTCGTGCTGCTCATGGCGTCGGGCAACCGCGACGACCGCCGCTTCGTCAGAGGCGACACGTTCGACATCCACCGTCCGCCGGCGCCGATCCTGACCTTCGCCCACGGCATCCACTTCTGTCTCGGGGCGTCGCTTGCCCGACTCGAAGGGCGCATCGCTCTCGACGAGCTCTTGAACCGCTTCCCCGAGTGGGACGTCGACATCGACGCCGCCCACCTCGCCTACAGCCCCGTGACCCGTGGATGGGACTCGCTGCCCGTCACCGTCTGACCCGAGGAACCCCATGGACGAGAAGAAGCTGACCGTCGTCTCGGTCGACTCCCACGCCCAGATGCCACCGGAGCGGTGGTCCGAGTACCTCGACCGCCGTTACCACGACCTGCTGCCCGGCCTCCAGCAGGAGCAGAAGGACTACTCGTCGATCATCGGTCTGGGCTTCGACGCCACCCACAACAACCAGCTCCACGTCTTCGACCACGACGGCGTGTACGAGGCCGGCCAGTGGCGGGGCCTGTGGGATCTCGACGTCCGTCTCCAGGAGATGGACCGCGAAGGCGTCGCCGGCGAGTTCGTGAACAACGGCGACGGGCGGGTGGTGGCGCTGTTCTTCGAGTCCGGCAACAAGGTCCAGAGCCTCGACGCCTGCCGGGCCGGGATGCAGGCCTACCACCGGTGGGCGCACGACACCTTCGGGAGCCGCCCCGACCGCCTCTTCCTGGTGGGCGCGGTGGGCACCGGACCCGGCGACGATCTCGACGCCTCGCTCGCCGAGCTCGACTGGATCGCCGACCGCGGCTTCCGGGCCACGACCGTGCCCGGCTTCACCGCCTACCCGGGCGACCCCTCGCTGCTCGATCCGCGGTGGGAGCCGTACTGGGCCAAGTGCGCCGATCGGGGCCTGGCGCTGATGGTGCACGCCGGATGGGGTCACGCCCAGGGCTCTCTGGCCGCCGGCCTCGAGCTCGCGGCCCGCAAGTACGTGGAGTTCGACGGCGACCTCGAGAGGTTCTTCCAGTTCTCCTTCGAGACAATCGGTGCCGACATCCTCGATGCCGCCTCCCCCCGCCGAGCGATGTGGCAGCTGATGCTCTCCGGCGTGTTCGACCGCCATCCCGATCTGGTGCTGATCATGAACGAGCTCCGGGGCGACTGGGTGCCCAGCGCGCTCGCCCATCTCGACGAGGTGTGGGAGGCGCACCGCGACGAGCTCCCGGCGAAGCGACCGCCGAGCGAGTACTGGGAGTCGAACTGCCACGTGTGCCTGTCGTTCATCCACAAGGACGAGGTCAGCCGGCGCTTCGACCTCGGGCTGGAGCAGATCTCGTTCGGGCGCGACTACCCCCACACCGAGGGCACCTGGCCCAACACGTGGGACTGGCTGCGTGACGCCTTCGCCGGCGTGCCCGAAGAGGAGCTGCGGCTGATGCTCGGCGACAACGCCATCGGCCGGTTCGGGCTCGACCGGGCGACGCTCGACGGCATCGCTTCTCGGATCGGTCCGACGGTCGACGACATCCTCGGCGACCACACCGTCGACCCGTCGCTCGTCGGGCACTTCGACCTGCGGGGCGGCTACCTCAAGCCCTACGAGGGCGATGCCCGGGTGGCCGAGATCGTGCCGATGGTCGAGCAGGACCTGGCCGACATGGGCGTCGCCACCGCGTGATCCCTCGGGGGTGGTGGCCCACCCCCGAGAGACCTCGGCGGGGGGAAGATCAGGACGGCTCGACCCCAGTGCGGTCCCAGTACCGCAGGTCCCGGCAGCCTTCGACGAACTTCTTGGCCGCGCCCCGCTTGGTGAGGTCGCGGTAGCCGGCGTCGAGCTCGGTCACCCCGGCGGCCGCGAACAGCGCCTCGGCCTCCGGCGTGTATCCGACGAACTTGCAGTGGGCGTGGGCGTCGCTGACGAAGTCCTTCGCCGGCGCCACCGCCGCCAACTGGGCTGCCCCGTCGGCGGAGACGATGACGGCGACGGCGTCGTAGAGCACCGACGGTCCACCGCCGACCATCTGGTCGCCGGGCAGCACCCTGCCGTCGTCGAGGGTGACGCCGGAGATGGTGGGGGCGATGATCTCGATGTTGGCGGACTCCGCCTTCAGCGCCCGGGTGAGCGTCCTGACGGCGTCGGCCGAGGCGCCGTTGCTCACCAGCACGCCGACCTTGCGCCCGGCGAACGACTCGGGCCCGTTGGCCAGGATGCTCAACGCCGGTGACGCCTCGAGGGAGGTGACGGGCTCGGCCGCGGGCGCCGACGCCTTGGGCAGCGCGGGCATGCCGAGGCCGGCGGCGATGCCGAAGGCGAGGTCCTCGTCGACGTTGCGCAGGTTGGCGACCATGCGCTCGCGGTTGGCGGCCTCCTCCACCTTGGAGAGCTCGAAGGTGAACGAGTCG
>DATDIY010000236.1:0-2771 GCA_036520815.1 Acidimicrobiales bacterium | reverse complement strand
TGAGGACGACGACCTGCTCCTCGGAGCGGTCGGGCCACGCCTGAGCCTGGCGGACCGCCGCCTCGAACACCTGGTACCAGTGGAACTCGGCGTCCTCCCGCAGCAGGGCACCACCCAGCGCCGCGACCAGCTCGGCAGGGTTGCCGCCGCCCCGGAGGAAGCCGCCGGCGATGGCGCCGGCGCGGTCGACGTCGCCCTGGACGTCCCAGCACTCGTCGAGCTCGGTCAGGTCGCCGGTGGTGGCGTCGCTCAGCCGGGCTGCCGGCACATTGAGGAACCGGTCGAGGTAGATCCGCAGGGCACCGTGCACCAGGCCCCGGTGCAGTTCGGGCGACGGGGTGCGCAGCAGCGCCTGGTGCAGGGCGTTGGCGGCCGTGAAGGCGTGGTGCACCGTGTCCCAGTCGCCGAAGTCGTTCTGCACGTGGAAGCGACTGATGCGCATCGCCGCCGCCAGCGCCACCGCCCGTCCGAGCTCGTCGGGCGAGGCCCCCGACCCGGCGGCCTCGACGAGCGCATCGACCACTGCGAACGGGTCCTCCGAGAGCACGCGCGCGGCCAGCGCACCGACGTCCACGGTCCCGTCCTCGCGACCGCCGTGGCCGAGCAGAGCCTCGGCGATGCGGGCGTCGGCCTCGTCGACCAGGGCGGCGAGGTCGTGGGGATGGCGCCAGGTGCCGCGCTCCTCGCTGCGGCTGGCCGACGCCGTCTGTTGCACGAGCGTCGGGAGGACCCCCTCGGCGGCGTCGGCTCCGAGGTGGTCGAGGGCTTCGAACGCCTTGTTGGTGAAGTCGATGGTGTGGCCGCCGTCGATGAAGACGTGGTCGGTGACCGCCGCGAACATCATGCGCTCCACATCGGCGAGCGGCGTGCCCTCCGCCAGCGCCGATGTCAGCACCCTCTCCGACGCGCTCGCCGACCGGGTCTCGATGAACCGTCGGTACCAGGTGGCGAAGCGGGCCGGATCGGTCTGGCCGCCCTCGAACGGGCGGAGCGGGAACCGAGGGGGGTGCCCGGCGGTGTCACGGGCGACGAAGCTCAGCCCGTGCACGAGGGCGAGGGCCCGGTCCTCCTCGGCGAGCGACGGCACCACGTTGGCCATGGCCACCAGCACGGTGAGCCCGGCGCCCCATCCCCGGTCGCGGTAGCGCACGCCGAACTCGACCCCTCGTCGGACGATCGCGGTGGTCGACACGCCCGCCTCCAGGAGGCCGAGCACCGACTTGGCGATCACCAGGGTGATGCCCTCCTCCAGCCCGTCGTCGAGGCGCTGCCACAGGTGGGCGGTGGGATCGGTCACGATCCGGCTCGAGACGACGACGTCGTCACCGTCGCAGACCACGTCGAAGCCGCGGGCGTCGTCGGCGAAGGGGTCGAGCGTGCAACCGGTCGCCAGGTCGAAGCGGGCGTGATGCCAGTGGCAGGTCACCAGGCCGGCCTCGACGGTGCCCTGGCGCAACGGGAAGCCCATGTGCGGGCAGCGGTCCTCGATCGCCCACGGCCGGTCCTCGTGCCAGAACACGACGACCGGTAGCGAGCCGACCTTGCCGGTCAGGCGCCCCTCCGCCTTCAGGGCAGCGAGCGATCCGATGCGAGCGAGCGCGGCGTCAGCCATGAGCGGACCGTAGAACCTCCTGTCGACTCGAGGTCAAGAGGAGCGAGATCCTGTTCGGCGCGGACCAGATCGTGTACACACTGCGTACAGACCCTCCACCGCCTCGGGGAGCCGTGCCACGGCGAGGCGAGGGGAGGGCATCACAGAGAGAGGGAGGGCCCATGACGGAGACCCGGACCGCGCAGGCCACCGGTTGGGTGGGTTGGATCGCGTTCGCCGGCATCATGCTGATGATCATCGGCGGACTGCAGGCCATCTACGGACTGGTAGCGGTGTTGAACGACGAGTGGGTGCTGTGGGGCAACGGCAACGCCGTGGTCATCGACATCACCGCCTGGGGCTGGATCCACTTGATCATCGGCATCGTCGTGATCCTCGCCGGCATCGGGGTGCTGCTCGGCAACATGCTGGCTCGGATCGTCGGGGTGGCCGTTGCCGCGGTGAGCCTCATCGCGTCGTTCATGGCGCTCCCGCTCTATCCGGTGTGGTCGCTGATCGTGATCACCCTCGACGTCCTCGTGATCTGGGCCCTCGTCGCCCATGGTGGGGAGATGAAGCGGGTCTGAGGCTCCTCGGCCCCCAGTCAACCCCTCTGGGGGCCGAGGACGTCCACTCCGCGCACCAGTCGGAGACGGTCGGTTACGAGGAACTCCTCCTGGAGCTCCGGTGGGAGGTCGTCGTACGGGCTGGCCTGGCTGGAGTGGGCTCGGATCGCCGCCCATCGAGTCGCCAGGTGCTCCCTCACGTCGAGGATGGTCGTGATCTCCTCGTCGGGTGTGCCGAGCACGCCCACGCCCACGTCGACGTAGGCGTCGCCGCCGCCGATCGTTCGCATGTGGTCGGCCCACCGGGCCATCGAGGAGCGGGCCAGGCACCAGAGGTACGTTGCCAGCGGTCGGTGGCTCGCATCGTCGACGGCCTGCAGCGTGGCGTCGCGGACGCGGGCGTGGTCGCGATGGCCGTCGCTGGCGTCGAGGCTCACCAGCACGTCGGGCCGGTGCTGGTCGATCAGGGCGCGCACCTCGACCGCCAGCTCGCTCTCGGGGACCGTGACGAGGGCCCCGCGCTCGGGCTCCCCCTCCATCCCCGAGTCGAGGTGGTCGAGCACCACGACCGTCCCGACCCCGAGGATCTCGGCGGCGGCGCGCAGTTCGTTCTC
>DATDIY010000235.1:0-7502 GCA_036520815.1 Acidimicrobiales bacterium | reverse complement strand
CAGGGGTGGTGGCGGGGTTCGATGCGGAGCTGACCAGCGCCCGCGACTGCGTGGATCTCGTGTCAGTGTTCTCCGATCTGGAGCACGCCGCGTCGGCCGGTCTCGCTCTGGCGGCGCGTCGGGTGGCCCAGACCAACCTGTGGGAGGGGGCCGGTCATCGCACCTCGGCGCACTGGCTGGCGGCCAAGACCGGCATGACCGTCGGTGACGCCATGCGGCTGTTGGAGACCGCCGAGGTCGCCGAAGACGCGCCGGCGACGATGGACGCCCTGAAGAACGGGGATCTGTCGATCCGCAAGGCCAACGCCGCCGGCAAAGCCGAAGCCGCCGACCCCGACGCCGGCGCCGAATTAGTGGAAAGGGCCAAGAGCGAGGGCGTGTCGGTCAGGGAGATCGAGCAGGAAGCAGCCCGGATCGTGAACGCCGCGTCCGGCGAAACCGAACAACAGCGGGCCGAGAAGATCCGGAAGCAGCGGTCGTTCCGGATCGGGTCCAGCGGGGACGGGTCGTCGTGGTTCCACGGCGTCGGCCCGACCGCCGAGGTGGCCCGGCTCGAGGCGGCGTTGAAGCCGCTGCTCAACGACATCTTCCAGGACGCCCGCCAACAAGGCCGACGCGAACCGGTCGACGCCTACACCTTCGACGCGTTGATGGCCCTCGCCGACCGCCCCCGCATGGGATCCGGATCCGACGAGGGACCGGCCAGGGAGGTCGACCCGTCGGACGACGGGTGGTCCTTTGCGAAGGTGATCGTCCGCGCCGACCTGGCCGCGCTCGACCGGGGTCACGTCGAACCGGGTGAGCTGTGTGAGATCGCCGGGCAGGGACCGGTCCCGGTGGCGGACGTGTGGAAGATCATCGACGGCGGCGCCTTCATCGCCGGGATCGTCACCGACGGCACCCAGATCGACAGAGTGCGCCACTACGGACGACACCCCACCGTGCTGCAACGCACCGTGCTCGAGTGGGAGACCGCCGGCACCTGCGCCGTCGAAGGCTGCACCAACCCGATCGCGATCGAGATCGACCACGTGGCCGACTGGGCCAACACCCACCTCACCCAGATCGGCGACCTCGCCGCCATCTGCCGGTCGTGCCACGCCAAGAAGACCTACGAGGGCTTCACCCTCGGCCCCCGCCTCCCCACCGGCAAACGCCGACTCATACCCCCCAGCGAGACCAGCCCACCCCCCTGCGACGCGTCCATCGCCGACGGACCGGACGAGCCCGAACAGCCCGGCTTGTTCGACACCGGCTGACCCGACCCGCACCAGCCGATGTACCCGCTCACCCCGGCCAGAGCGGGCGCATCAGCGCGCCCAGAAACGCCGAGGGTGGGTGCGACGGTCCGGACTGCGCAGACCTGTGGGCGGCTCCCCCACCCGCGGACCCCGACAAGCCCACGAGCGGAGCCGACCGTGGCGGAGCAGAACGGACCGCCGTGACCACCCGACCCCGGCCGGCGACCACACACCGACGACCGCCCGACCCGACCGGACCGCCGTGACCACCCGACCCGACCGGACCGTCAGCCCAGGCAGTCGGGGCGCGGCGGCGAGGTGACCACCACGACCGCGTCGCCGTAGAGCACGGGCGCGCTCAGCGAGCCGACCCGGTCGGCGGCACCCACCTCGACGCGCCAGGCCGGAGCCGACGAGGCGGCGTCCACCGCAGTCACCCCGACGGTCGTCTGTCCGGTCTCCCCCGCCGCGGTGGTGATGCGACGGCCATCGACCTCGATGGTCGCCGGCTGGGGCGTGCCGTCGACCATCAGGCCACCGACGCCCGAGGCGGTCGCGCCAGTGGTGTCGACCAGCACCTCGTGGGCGCCCGCCGGCGGCGTGTCGACGATCTCGCCGGTCGCGGCGTCGACGACCACCTCCACGGACCGGAGCTCCAACGACAGCTGCGGGTCGCCCTCGCTCGAGCTCAGGAGGTAGTTCTCGGCGAGGGGCACCTCGGTGCTCCAGCGCACGGTGCCGTCCGTCGGATCGATGGCCCAGACAGTGCTGGTGAGCGCGCTCAGATCGTGCCCGCAAGCATCGACGACCTGCTCGGCGAGCGGATCCGCAGTGGTCGTCGGCGGTGGCTGGCTTGCGCCCTCGTCGCTCGAGCAACCGACGGCCGCGATCGCGGCGACGGCGAGGACACCGAGGGCGGAGACACCACCGAACCGACGCCGATGGCCACCTGTCCCGCCGCCAGGACCCGGCCTCCCGGACGCCCGGACCCGCTCGTTGCTCACCACCCGGCCAGCGTGGCACACCTACCGGTGCAGTCGGACCCGCCCCGCAGACGTCGTGGCGCCATTGCGCCAGGGGCATTTTCGCCAGGCTCGGCCGCCGGCCCATAGCGCCCGGTCGACAGCCCTCGGATCGCTCGGTCTAGGCCGACAGCCGCAGCTCGAGCGGTTCGGAGTAGACGCTGCGACCGCCCTCGTCGTGGGTGAAGAAGGCGACCTCCATCGCCGCCGAGTCGACGTCGTAGAGGGCGTGCCAGAACGTGCGAGCCTCGACGATCGGTGCGGTGAAGCGGATCGCCTCGAACCGCCGACGGATCTCGTCGCGGTCGACGACGGCGTCGCCGACGTCGGCCTGATGCAGCGAGCGCCACCGGTCATAGGTCAACGCCGCGGTGCCGAAGGGCCCGTCGTCGGTGGGCAGCAGGGTCGGGTCCGGCCACCGGTGCAGGAGGTGGTTGGTGCACACCAGACGCCCCCCGGCGGGCCCAGTGTCGTCGGCGTCCAGGATGATCTCCCGATTCCGTCGGGGCGAGTGCTCCCAGACGAACGAGGCGCCGCTGCGGTCCGCCACCACGAAGTGGCACGGGGTGAAGAAGTAGTAGTGCTTGGCCAGGAGCAGCGCCGCCTTGGCCTCCTCCACCGTGGCGCAGGTGTCGAGCAGGTACCGCACGACCTGCTGCTCGGACAGCCCGACCTGAGCCCCGCCGGTCGGCTCCGGCTCCGGCGACTCGTTGTCGGCGAGCAGAGCCACGGCCAGACCGGCCTCGTTGATCCCGTCCATCGCCCCCAGCACGTCCATGATCCCGACCGTGACCGAGGCGTAGCCATCGTCGGGATGCAGCTCCACGACCCACGGGTCGGCCCCGAGCGGGCGCTCCCCCGGCGTCGGGGGCAGACCGACGATCTGGGAGAAGGTGGCCGTCGGGAAGTCGAAGTTGCGAGAGAGCAGGCCGTGGCCGTCCTTGGTGCCGGCGCCCGGGTAGAAGGCCACCGAGCAGCCGGCGGGCAGGTCGTAGGTGCCCAGCCAGTCGAGGCTGACGCCGGTGTCGTCGGGGTCGAGACCGAACTCGTCGGCCACCCCCTTGATCCGCTCGGCGTGGGCCGGGTGGTTGGTGGCGAACCAGCGACGCCGTAGGCGTTCGACGAACGCGTCGGCTGGGCGGGGATCGGCCGCCGAGCCGTGGACCTGGCGGGCCGCCGCCGCCAGCGTGGCGCCGATCTCGCGCTGGGTGCCCCCGGCGCGAACGTGACGGACGGTCACCGCGTGGCCCGGCCCGCCGGCGAGGGTGGTGACCTCGATGGAATCAGTCGTCGTATGCATGGTTCTCCCTTCGGATCCGGCGCATCGGAGACACCGGCCTGCCTGTCGGGCATCGCCCGATGTACTGCGATGTCGTAGTACACTGGAGATAGTGCGAGATCGCAGGAGTTCTGTCAAGGGTTCGTCCGAAACCGCCGGCGTCGCCGGGACCCACCCGGTCGAGGCCCTCCCCGACGAGGCCACCAACGTCTTGTTCGACGTCTGGCTCGTCTCCCGCGCCACCGGGGGGCTGCTCGATGCCGCCCTGGCGCCGAGCGGGCTCTCGGCCGACGAGTTCGGCATCTACTCCGTGCTGACCTCCACCGACGGCATGACCCCCACCGAGCTCTCACGGTGGATGGCCGCTCCCCCGACCACGGTGTCGAGCGCGGTCCGCCGCATCGAGCAACGAGGCCACCTCGAGCGCATCCCCAACCCCGAGGATCGCCGCTCGTACCGGATGCAGCTGACCCCTGCCGGGCGAGCCGCCCACCTCGCCGCCGGCGCCGCCTTCATGCCGGCCCTGCGAGCGGTGGGCGCTGCCCTCGGTCCGACCGAGCCCGGGGTGCGCCAGTCCCTCGCCGAGCTGCGCACCGCCATCGATCACGCCGCTGCCACCCTCGACGTCACCTGACCTGACCGCGAGGCCTGGCGGACGTGCCCTCGACCCCGGACGCGACGGAGGGGCGCTCGAGAGCGCCCCTCCGTGATCGAACTGCAGGCGAGTGACCGGACCGTGAGGACCGAACCCGTCGCGGTGCTAGTGGACCATCTGCTCCGTGGCCGCCAGGCGGGCGTTGGCCCGGGCCAGCGCCGCTTCAGCCTCGACGTCGTCCTCCTGGCGAAGGGCGGTCTCGGCCTTCTCCTGGGCCCGGCGGGCCCGCTCGATGTCGATCGTCGATGCCAGCTCGGCCAGATCGGAGAGGATCTTCACCTGATCGTGGCTGACCTCCACGAACCCGCCGTGCACCGCGGCCAGCTCGTGACCGCCTCCGGTGAGAGTGATGTCGACGGTCCAATCCGCCAGGGCCCCGATGAACGGAGCGTGCCCAGGCAGGAAGGCGATGTCGCCCCCGCCGACGGTGCGGGCTCGCACCATGTCGGCCTCACCCGAGAAGAGGGTGCGTTCCGGCGAGACGAGCTCGACCGAGAGCGGCATCAGGCGTTGGCCTCGAGCTCGCGGGCCTTGGCCCGGGCGGCGTCGGCGTCGCCCACGTTCAGGAAGGCCTGCTCCGGGAGGTCGTCGAGGTCGCCGCTGACCAGCTGCTCGAACGAGTCGACCGTGTCCTCGACCGGCACGAAGATGCCGGGCATGCCGGTGAACACCTCGGCCACGAAGAACGGCTGCGAGAGGAACCGCTGCACCTTGCGGGCCCGGTTTACCGTGATGCGGTCCTCCTCGGAGAGCTCGTCGAGGCCGAGGATGGCGATGATGTCCTGGAGCTCCTTGTAGCGCTGGAGCACCTCCTGCACCCGACGAGCGACGGCGTAGTGACGGTCGCCGACGATCTCCGGGGCGAGGATGGTGGAGGTCGAGGCCAGCGGATCGACGGCCGGGTAGATGCCCAGCGAGGCGATCTGGCGGGACAGCTCGGTGGTGGCGTCGAGATGGGTGAAGGTGGTGAACGGCGCCGGGTCGGTGTAGTCGTCGGCGGGCACGTACACGGCCTGCAGCGAGGTGATGGAACGACCCCGGGTGGAGGTGATGCGCTCCTGCAGCTCGCCCATCTCGTCGGCCAGGGTGGGCTGGTAGCCCACGGCCGACGGCATGCGGCCGAGGAGGGTGGACACCTCGGAGCCGGCCTGCACGAAGCGGAAGATGTTGTCGACGAAGAGCAGCACGTCCTGGTTCTGCTCGTCACGGAAGTACTCGGCCATGGTCAGCGCCGACAGCGCGACGCGGAGTCGCACGCCCGGGGGCTCGTCCATCTGGCCGTAGACCAGCGCCGTCTTCTCGATGACGCCGGACTCCTGCATCTCGATCCAGAGGTCGGTGCCCTCACGGGTGCGCTCGCCGACACCGGCGAACACCGAGACACCACCGTGCTGGGAGGCGACCCGGTTGATCATCTCCTGGATGAGCACGGTCTTGCCCACGCCGGCACCGCCGAACAGGCCGATCTTGCCGCCGGCGAGGTACGGGGTGAGCAGGTCGATGACCTTGATGCCGGTCGGGAAGACCTGGGCCTTGGGCTCGAGGGTGTCGAACGCCGGCGCCTCGCGGTGGATCTCCCAGCGCTGCACGTTCTCGTCGGTCAGCGGCGAGTCGAGCGGCTCACCGATCACGTTGAACACGTGGCCGAGCACGGCGTCACCCACGGGGACGGTGATGCCCTGGCCGGTGTTGCGCACCGGCGTGCCGCGTCGGAGGCCGTCGGTGGGCTTCATGGTCACGACGCGGACGCGGCTGTCGCCGATCTGCTGGGCGACCTCGGCGACGACCACGACGTTCTTGCCGTCGACCTCGAGGTTGATCTCGAGGGCGTGGTTGATCTCGGGAAGGCTGCCGCGAGGGAACTCGACGTCGACCACGGGGCCGGCGATGGCAACGACCCGGCCGTCCTTCAGCGTGGGGGTGTTCTCGGTGACGGTCATCGGTGGAGGAGGCTCCTCGAGTAGGCGCTCAGTGGACCCCGCCCGACGTGTCGCGTCGGTCGAGGTGTTCGGGGAAGACGTGCTCGGGCGAGAGCAGGGAGGGCATGAGCTCTTCCTTGCTGCCCTTGTCGGCGCCCAGGGCCTCGGCGCCACCGACGATCTCCATGATCTCGGTCGTGATGGCGTCCTGGCGGGCCCGGTTGAGCACACGGGAAAGGGTGATGACGAGGTCGTCGGCGTTGTCGGTGGCCGCCTTCATGGCCCGCTGGCGGGAGGCGTGCTCGGAGGCCGACGCGTCGAGCAGGGCGGAGAACAGACGGGACTCGAGGTAGCGGGGCAGGATCTCGTTGAGGATCCCGGTCGGCGACGGCTCGTACTCGAGGTCGGCCGACGGCCCGGTCGAGGCCTCGACGGCCGGCACCTCGAGAGGGAGGAAGCGGCGCACCATGGCCTGCTGCACACCCGCCGACAGGTACTTGGTGTAGGCGAGGTCGACGAAGGCCAGCTCGCCGGTCTCGTAGCGGCGGCGCACGGTGGCGGCGACGTCGCGGGCGTTGTCGTAGGTCGGCTGGTCGGTGATCGACTCGAAGGCAGCGTCGATGTGCATGCCCCGGAAGCTGAAGTGCTTCTGGGCCTTCTTGCCGACCACGATCAGCGAGATGTCGAAACCTTCGGCCTCGGCCGCCGCGATCGACCGCTCGGCCAGTCGGATGACGTTGCTGTTGTAGGCCCCGCACATGCCGCGGTCGGAGGTGAGGATGACGAACGCGGCGGTGCGGGCATCGGGGTTCTCACGCAGCAGGGGGTGCTGCTTGGCGGCGCCGGCGCGGATCAGGTCGATGATCACCGCGGTGATCTCGTCGCTGTAGGGCCGCGCCGCAGTGGCCCGGTCCTGCGCCTTCACCACGCGGGTGGCGGCGATCAGCTCCATGGCGCGGGTGATCTTCCTGATCGACTGGACGCTCTTGATCCGCGCCCGCAGGACCCGCTCCTGGCCACCTGCCATGACTAGGCCTCGACGGTCTCGGCTGCGGCAGCCGTCTCGGTGGGCACGAACTCGGCCTTGAAGACGTCGACCGCGTCCTTCACGCCCGCCGGGAGCGCGCCGGTGGAGCGGATCTCGTCGAGCAGGGTTGCGTAGCGGCCCCGGAAGATGTCGAGCAGGTCGGTCTCTAAGCGCTTCACGTCGCTCACGGGGATGTGGTCGAGGATGCCGGTGGTGCCGGCGAACACGATGACGACCTGCTCCTCGACCGGCATCGGCGAGTTCAGGCCCTGCTTCAGCAGCTCGGTGAGGCGGTAGCCGCGCTCGAGCTGGGCGGCCGACACCTTGTCGAGCTCGGAGCCCAGGGTGGCGAACGCCTC
>DATDIY010000234.1:0-4755 GCA_036520815.1 Acidimicrobiales bacterium | reverse complement strand
CGCAGCGGTCGACGATGGCAGCGGCCCGGGGGTCGGTGCCGCGTGCCTCGGCCTTCTCGTCGTCAGTGAGGGTGAGCACCCGCAGGGCGAGGATCTCGTCGATCTCGGTGGCGTCGTAGAGGTCGCCCTGGCTCTCCGGGGCCACCTCGGGGTGGTCGTAGAGGGTGATCGGCGACGACAGCACGACGTCGCTGCCGCCGAGCGGGTCGGCGACGAGCACGGGGAAGGTGCCGTCGTTGCGGCATCCGGCGACGGCGGCTGCCGCACCGGCTGGCGGATCGATCAGCGACACGAAGCGACCACCGTCGAGAGCGAGGAGGGTGTGCACGCCGATCAGCGACCGAGCCAGGGCAGCGTCGCGGTCGGCGTGCGGGCCGACCGAGGGAGCCGTGTTCCGCACCGTCACGGTGACGCGTCGGAGGTCGGAGTCGTCAGCGGCGGACACGGCGCCGACGCAGGCCGTCCCGTTCAGCTGCTCCCACTGCCGTCGGGCTCGACCCAGCTCTGTCCCGTCGGCGTCGAGGATCGACTCGAACGAGGTCCCCGCCTCGACCGCGAACGGCACGACCGACGGGGTCGGGCCCAGCCAGTCGAGCCGCAGAGTCGGAAGGTCGACGACCCGTTCGACCGCTTCCTCCCAGGGCGACCAGCAGGCCGGTCCGGCGACGAGGGAGTCGACCTCGACGAACTCGTGACCGGTGCGGGCCTCGATCGTGCGCCGTTGCAGCTGGAGGAAGCGGACCCGCACGTGCAGCTCGGCGGCGGCATCGGCGTCGGCGACGAGGCACTCGGTCGTGAGCGTCCACCGCTCCGAGGCCGTGGCCTCGGCCCAGGTCCGCGGCGCCAGCACGCCGAACTGCCAGCGCAGCTGGTTCTTCACCGCCGAGGCCCGGTAGGGGTACAGCAGGTAGCCCTCGTAGAGGGTGGCGTCGGCCACCGCCCGGGCGGCGTCGAAGCGGTCCCGCCCCGACACGACGGCACCCGTGGCGGCGACACCGGGGGCTGTGGTCCCGGGCCCGGTCATGGCTCGCCCACCTCCTTGAAGAGGCGCTCGAGCGTCTGGTCCCAGGTGGTGAGGCCACGGTCGGCACGGAACCGGCCGAGGGCGTCGAGGTTCTCGTGGCTCAGGCGCAGCCACGCGCTGTTGGGGAAGTGCTGGTCCATCGCCCCGCGCCAGACCGCCTGGGCCAACCGGTACGTGGTCTCGTCGCTCCACGAGACGGGACGAGCCGAGAAGCGGCCCTCCCCCGGGTCGAGGCCGGCGCCGAACACCGTTCCCGAGAACAGCACCACGATCGGGATGTCGCCGCCGCGGAGTGCGTGCAGGTAGCGGGCGCCGGCGACCTCCATGTCGTAGGTGCACGGGATCACCAGATCCGTCTCGGTGCGGCCGGTGAACGACGTGACCATGACGGCGACGTTCACCCACAGGAACGGTCGCAACGACCGGGCCCACTGGGAGGTCTCGCCGAACACGTCGTAGAGGTCGTGCTCCTCGTCGGCGTCGTAGGTGCGGCGCTGGGGTTCGATCCGGATCTGGCAGTTGAGGGCGATGGCGTGGACGGGCTCGGGGCTCGTCGAGGCGATGCCCAGCCGCAGCACGATCGTCGGGGCCATGGCGTAGGGCTCGGCCCGGGCCTCGAGCACCTCGAAGGCGAGGCCGCTGGTCACGGCCGGCCTCGTTCGGCTCGGGCGCGGATCTCTTCGAAGAAGGCGTCGAGCGAGTCGTGGGCTTCGCGCCCGCCGTCGAAGCCGCGCCAGGAACGGCGCAGCTCGCCCACCAGCCGGTAGCAGGCGTCGATGGGCACGAGGAAGCACTCCGGCGTCGAGGCGCTGCGCTCGCTGCGGACGAGGAACGCCTCCACGTCCGGTTCGAGCTCGCCGAGCTCCGGGTTGGCGGTGACGACAGCGGCCCAGGTCTCGAGCGGGAGGAGCGACTCAGTGGCCCCTGCCGGCCCCGGGTAGAAGGCGCACACCCGTCCGACGTTCGAGCTCAGGAAGAAGAAGGCCACGCTCACGGGGATCTGCAGCGCCTCCCACTCGGCGGGGCCGAGACCGAGGTCGTCGAAGGCGACGTAGCGGGTGGGGACGGCGCGAAAGTGGCCTCCGCCCGCGCCCCGATCGGTGAACAGCAGATAGCAGCCCCGGCACGAGCACATGAGCCGCCGGGTCTCGATGTCGACGACGTGTCCGTGATCGGCCTCGACGGGGACCCCGCACAGCTCGCACACCTCCGCCGGTCGGTCCCGGGCCGGGTCCCCCACCGATCGCCGGATGCGGGACAGCACCTCGAGGGGATCGGTGGTGGTGGTCACCGGCCGCCCACCTCCGCCGGACACTCCTCGTAGCGCGGTCTCGGGATCAGCTCGACCGGCACGGACGACCCGGCCGAGGAGGCGGTGCTCGCCTCGCCGACCTCGCCCGGGTCCTCCACGTCGATGAGCACCACCTCGGGGGCGGCCGTGACGATCGCCTCCTCGACGGCGTATCGGAGGGTGGACGCCGACGACGGGCAGCCGTTGCAGCTCCCCAGCAGGCGGAGCCGTACCGCCGGCACGTCGGGGTCGACGTCGAGCAGCTCCACGTCGCCGCCGTGACTCGCCAACAGAGGCCGCACCGACTCGAGCGCGCCCTCGACCCGGGCGACGAGCCCGTCGGGGTGCAGGCCGTGCACCCGCAGCAGGCTCCCGACCAGCTCGTCGGCGGCCAGCCGCTCGACCAACCGGGGATCCTCCTGCTCCACCAGCTCCACGATGCGAGCCACGCCCACGCCGTAGAGGTCGGTGATCAGGACGACGAGCTCCTCGGCCCTCTCGCCGGCCCTGGGATCGGGCGAGGCCCGGGCGGCGTCGACGAGCGCCGCGATGCGGTCCCCGACGGCGGCCAGGTCGGTCATGCCAGATCGGCGTGGACGGCCTGGGCGGGCGAGTGCACCTTCTTCAGCACTTTGCCCTTGCCGAGGAACATGTGCACCCCGCACGGCAGGCACGGATCGAAGCTGCGCACGCTGCGCATGATGTCGATGCCCTTGAAGGTGTCGGGCCCGTTCTCCTCGAAGATCGGCGTGTTCATCACCGCGTCCTCGTAGGGCCCGGGCGTGCCGAAGCTGTCACGCGGGTTCGCGTTCCACGGGGTCGGCGGGTACGGGTGGTAGTTGGCGATCTTCCCCTCGCGGATGACCATGTGGTGCGACAGCACTCCGCGGACCGCCTCGGTGAACCCGCAGCCGATGCCCTCCTCGGGCACCTCGAAGGGCTCCCACGTCCTGGTTCGACCGGCCCGGACCTCGGCCAGCGCCAGCTCGATCGAGTCGAGAGCCGCCGCCGCGGCGTAGGCCTGGAAGTAAGTGCGGGCCCGGTCCCGCTCGATGGTGTTCGACCACTTCGGGATCTTCCACTCGAAGGTGACCTCGGGCTTCAGTGCGGTGCGGGGCAGGTAGATCTGCACGCTCTGCCCGGTGGCGCGGAGGTGATCGGTCTCGACGAGGCCCGACAGGGCGGTCGACCACAGACGGGCGAGCGGCCCGCCACCGGTGTCGAGGGCGAGGTGGTCGGTGCCGTCGAACCAACGGGGCGACATGACCCAGCTGTAGTTCTCGTCGAAGTCCCGCTTCTGCGGGTGCGGGTTGGTGTGCTGGTTCCAGGGGTGACGCCGGTCGACCGGGTTCCCGAGCGGGTCGCGGGTGACGAACATCGGCTGTTCCTCCCAGTCGTCGTAGAACGACGAGCCGAGGAGGATCCGGATGCCGAGGTTGATCTCGACGAGGTCGTTGGTGACGAGCTTCCCGTCCACCACCACACCGGGGGTGACGGCCATGGCCCTGCCCCAGCGGGTCATGTCCTTGTACTCGAAGTTGCACACCTGTGGGTCCTGCAGGGCGCCCCAGCAGCCGAGCAGCACCCGGCGCCGACCGACCTCCTCGTAGCCGGGGAGGGCCTCGTAGAAGAAGTCGAACAGGTCGTCGTGCATCGGCACGACGCGCTTCATGAACTCCACGTACCGCATGAGGCGCGTGTAGTAGTCGGTGAAGAGCTGGATGGTGGCGGTGGTGCCGACCCCGCCCGGATAGAGCGTCGACGGGTGGACGTGGCGTCCCTCCATCAGACAGAACATCTCCCGTGTCCACCGGCTGACCTGCAGGGCCTCGCGGTAGAACTCGCCACTGAACGGGTTGAGCGACCGCATGATGTCGCCGATGGTGCGGTAGCCGTGGTCGGCGGCGTGGGGGGCCTCGGTGCGGTTGGCCTGCTCGAGCACCCCGGGGTTGGTCTCGGCGACCATCTTCTCGCAGAAGTCCACCCCGACCAGGTTCTCCTGGAAGATGTTGTGGTCGAACATGTACTCGGCCGCCTCGCCGAGGTTCACGATGTGCTCACCGAGCGCCGGCGGCACGACCCCGTAGGCCATGTTCTGCGTGTAGCAGGAGCAGGTGGCGTGGTTGTCGCCGCAGATGCCACAGATGCGGCTGGTGATGAAATGGGCGTCGCGAGGGTCCTTGCCCTTCATGAAGACGCTGTAGCCCCGGAAGATCGACGACGTGCTGTGGGCCTCGGCGACCCGGCCCTGCGAGAAGTCGATCTTGGTGTAGATGCCCAGGCTCCCGACGATGCGGGTGATGGGGTCCCAGGCCATCTCGACCAGGTCGGAGCCGTTCGTGGTGGTGCTGCTGGTTTGCGGAATCGTCGACGTCATCACGCCCCCCTCTCTGCCGAAGTGGGAGTGGGACGGATCTACCAGGTGCGTTTGGCGCCGGTG
>DATDIY010000233.1:0-4415 GCA_036520815.1 Acidimicrobiales bacterium | reverse complement strand
CGCACCTCGGGTTCGGGTCGATCGTCGGGCAGAGGGCTGCGCGTGCTCATCGCAGCCACCGGGTGAGGGCCTTGCGGTCGCACGCGGCCCACGCCGCCGGCCACGCACCCCGGAGCGCAGCGCGCTCCGATCGTTGGGCGGCGACCAGCTCGCCGGAGACGAAGCGGGCCTCGTGGTCGAGCGCGGGGAGCGTCCGGCGCAGCCAGTCCTCGGCTACGACCGTGTCGTGCAGGTCGCCGAGGACGTCCTGGATGTCGGCGAGGCGGCTGGCCAGATCGGCGGCGGCGTCACCGACGACCGGGCTGGCCAGATCGGCGGCGTAACGCGTGCGCTTGGCCAGGATGCGCACTTGGTGGAGCTCGTCGTCGGTCGGGCTGGCGCCCAGCCCCTCCACGGCCTTGCGGAGTCGGCGCCAACGAGGGCGAACGAGCTCCGGCAGCACCTGGTCAGCACGCTCGCGCGCCCGGGTGCCGAGACGCGGTCGCAGCGCTCCGCTCGCGAGCTCCTCCAGCAGTCCGACGTAGTCGACGGAGTCGAGGACGTCGATCAGCTCGCCCTGGAGCGCGCGTCGCTCCTCCTCGAGGCGATGGACCACCCGCGCCCCCACCGCTCGGTCGGCTGCCGGCAGGTCCTCCACGGCTCTCCAGAGCCGCTCCAGCAGCACGTCGGCATCGCGCACGATGCCCAGCTCGGCCGCCAGCTCCTTGAGATCCGAGCGCAGCTCGTCGGCCCACGCCCCGTCGAGCACCGGTTCGAGGGTCTGGAGATCGGAGCGCAGACGCCGGGTGCCGACGCGCATCTTGTGGACGCCCTCGGGGTCGTCGTCGAGACGGATCACATGGTCGTGATCGACGATCTGGCGCACCGATCGACGCAGGGCGGCAGTGACCACGTCGGCCATCGGCGCCGTGGGCTCGGGGGACCCGACGATGAGGTCGGGCGGGATCAGGGCGCGGGGGCCGAGGGCACGGGCGACCTTCGGCGTCGGGTCCGGCGCCCCGGCTCCGGCGGCGACGAGCGCCTCGGCCACGAGGTGCAGGAGGTCCTCAGAGCCGTCGACGAGCTCGACCTCGACCTCCCGGAAGCGGGCGGCGACGTGGTCACCGTCGATCACCGACACCTCGTCGTCGTCGATCTCCGCCAGCTGGGAGCCCTCGGCCCCGAGGAGGGCCGTGCGCTCGCGGTGGCTGCGGATGACGGTGACCGGTGCGAGGGGTGCGCGACGCACCCAACCGGTGACGAGCTTGGCCAGGACCGGCGGCACGACCGTGGTGTCGTCCTCGACGTCGAACTCCCGCCGCGACATCGACGAGGCCTCCGACGACGCCTCCGACGATGCGGCCGGCAGCTTCAACGTCCATCGTGGTGCACCCTCACCCGTGCGACGGCGCAGGGACGCTCCGTTGCGCACGAGGGCCAGATCCGCGGTGTCGACGTAGGTGGCATCGAGGTCGAGGGCGGGACGGACCTCGACGGTCACCCCCGGGGCCACGTCGGTGAGGTCCGGCATGGCGAAGCCGGGCCACGCCCCGAGCTTGACCTCCCGCTCGACCTTCCCGTCGCTCGGGCCGGTCACGCTCGACGCTCGAGGGCGAGCTCCTCGAGCCGGCGGTGGGTGTCGACTGCTTCGGTGCCCTGCACCCGCACCCAGGTGGTGTCGGGCTGAAGGGTCCACGCGAGCGTGTCGTCGGCCAGGTTCACGGCGATGACCTCGTCGAGCCGCTCCATGAGGCCGGGGTCCTCGATCGGGACCAGCGCCTCCACCCGGCGGTCGAGGTTGCGGGGCATCAGGTCCGCCGAGCCGATGTAGCTCACCGGACCGTCGGGAGTGCCGTGGGCGAACCAGTAGATGCGGGAGTGCTCGAGGTAGCGACCCACGATCGAGCGGACCCGGATGTTCTCGCTGAGCCCCTCGACACCCGGACGCAGGCAGCAGATGCCCCGGACGATGAGGTCGATCTGGGCGCCGGCCTGCGATGCCGCGTACAACGCGTCGATCAACGCGGGGTCGACGAGGCTGTTCATCTTCAAGACGATGCGCCCGTCGCTGCCGTACCGAGCCTCGTTGTCGATGAGGCCGTGGATGCCGGGCCGCACGGTGGAGGGTGACACGAGGAGCTTGTTGAATTGCGGCTCACGGGCGAAGCCGGTGAGCAGGTTGAACAGCTGGGTGAGGTCGGAGCCCACCGCTGGATCGGCGGTGAGCAGCCCGATGTCCTCGTAGAGCCGGGCCGTCTTCGGGTTGTAGTTGCCGGTGCCGACGTGGCAGTAGCGCCGGATGCCGTCGGCTTCCTCGCGCACCACCAGGCAGGTCTTGGTGTGGATCTTCAGGCCCGTGAGCCCGTAGACCACGTGCACCCCCGCCTTCTCCAGCTCGCGGGCCCACCCGATGTTCTTCTGCTCGTCGAAGCGGGCCTTCAGCTCGACGAGGACGGCGACCTGCTTTCCCCGCTCGATGGCCCGCACCAGCGACTTGATGATCGACGTGTCCGACGAGGTGCGGTAGAGGGTCAGCTTGATGGCGAGCACGTTCGGGTCGCGCGAGGCCTGGCGGATGAACTCCTCGACCGACGACGAGAACGACTCGTAGGGGTGGTGCACCAGCACGTCGCCGTCGCGGATGACCGAGAAGAAGTCGACCGGATCGTCAGGGTCGGGGCTGTTGAGCCGGGCCTGGGTGATGGGCACCCACGGGTCGTCCTTCAGGTCGGGGCGATCGAGGGCGTGGACCGCCCACAGCCCGCCGAGGTCGAGGGGACCGTTGAACCGGTAGACGTCGTCCGCGCCGAGGTCGAGCTCCCGGGTGAGCAGGTCGAGGATCTCCTCGGAGACGTCGCCGTCGACCTCGAGCCGCACCGCCCGCCCGAATCGGCGCCGACGCAGCTCGAGCTCAACCGCCTCGAGCAGGTCGTCGGCCTCCTCCTCCTCGAGGGTGAGGTCGGCGTTGCGGGTGACGCGGAACGGGTAGTGCGCACCCACCTCCATGCCCGGGAAGAGCACGCCGAGGTTGGCGGCGATGACCTGCTCGAGAGGCACGAAGCGCTCGCCGTCGGGCATCACGACGAAGCGGGGCAGGAGGTTCGGCACCTTCACCCGGGCGAAGCGCCGGTCACCGCTCACCGGGTCGAGGACGACCACGGCCAGGTTGAGGGAGAGGTCGGAGATGTAGGGGAACGGGTGGCCCGGGTCGACCGCCAGCGGTGTGAGAACCGGGAAGATGCGGTTCTCGAAGACCTCGTCGAGGTACTTGCGGTCGTCGGGATCGAGGTCGCCGAACCTGGAGAAGACGATGCCCGCCTCGGCCAGCCCGGGCACGACCTGGGTGGCGAAGATCGACTCGGCCAGGGTCCACAGAGACTGGAGCCGCTCACGGATCTGGGCGAGCTGGGTTCCCGCGGTCCGGCCATCAGCCGGCGCCGTGCCCAGACCGGCGGCGACCTGGTCCTTCAGCCCGGCCACCCGGACCTGGAAGAACTCGTCGAGGTTCTGGCTGAAGATGGCCAGGAACTTGGCCCGCTCGAGGAGCGGGACCTCCGGATCCGAGGCCAGCGCGAGCACCCGGGCGTCGAAGTCGAGCCAGGACAGCTCCCGGTTGACGAACCTCTCCGACGACCGGCGCAGCTCGTCGAGATCGACGTCGTCGACCGGTCGGGACACACCGAGCTCGGCGATGCGCGGCACCCCGGGTGGTGCGGTGGTGAGCTCGCCGGACATGGGACCGAGCCTACAGGTGGCCTCCGGCGCCCTGGAGGTGAACCTCGGGTGACGATGCGGGGTCCCGGAGGGACCGGATCGGCCCGGGTCAGCCGTCCTCGGGCAGGCCGAGGTCCCAGTCGAGGAGCAGGTTCTCGCGCTCGGCGTCGCGGGCGACCCGCTCGCGGTTGCGACGGAACTGCGGGTCGTGGGGCGGGAGCAGGAGGAGCCGGGCCAGAACCCGCGCCCGGAACTCGTCGACCAGGCCGCGGACCTCGGATTCGCCCTGCACGTCCCAGTGGGGGGCGACCGGGCCCAGGTAGATCACCCGCACGTGGCCTCGCGGCGGCTGCGTGGTCTCGGTCTCGGTCATCGCCATCGCTCGTCGGCCCTTCGCTGCACCGTCGCGGGGGTGTTCCCGCAGGTCGGAGAGCCTAGCGGGCCCCACCGCGAGCGGAACCCGCGGCCGGTCATGAGCCGAATGGCCCAGGTTCCTTATCCCCTCTTTCACCCGCTACTCGTACGGTCGCCGCCATGGAGACCGAGACCGACTGGATGGCCACCGGGAACTGCCGCGAGGAGCCACCCGCCACGTTCTTCCCGAACGACGGCGTGGGGGTGGAGATCGCCAAGCGCATCTGTGCCACCTGCCCGGTCGTGGAGACCTGCCTCGAGTACGCGCTGGAGAACCGAATCGACCACGGCGTGTGGGGCGGCACCTC
>DATDIY010000232.1:0-3282 GCA_036520815.1 Acidimicrobiales bacterium | reverse complement strand
AGCGTCGCGTTGCAGAAGAACCGCTCGGGGGCGGCTTCTTGGAACTCGACCATCCAGTCGTTGTAGACCTTGAAACAGGCGAGCGAGAGGCCCTGGTCGGGGCACAGCTTGATGCCGTTCCAGACGGTGCCCACGCCGTTGAAGATGACCTCGGCGTCGATCTTGTCCTCGATGATCTCCTTGACCCGCTCGTGGGGGTCGTAGGAGCCGGGGAACAGGTCGTCGTAGCGCACGCCGCGGTTCTTCATCTGCTTGAACTGCTCGATCAGCGAGGCCCGATCGAAGCGCTTGCCCTGGGACTTGAAGTACATGGACGAGAAGCCCATGGGGGACGGCCGGGTCTGGCCCTCCATGATCCACGCGTGACCCTTGGTCTTCGGGGTCTCGATGATGTGCGGGCCCCGGTCCCGGTACTTCTCCGGAAGGTTCTTCGTCCAGAGCTCGGGGGGCTCGTTGACGTGGCCGTCGGCCGAGATCGCCTTGTACTGCATCGCTCATCCTCCTCGTGGGTCAAACCCTGAAGCCGACGCCGGGTGGGGCGTCTCGACGTGTTCGGCGCGCACGGAACCCCGCAACACGCATGTGGGCACAACTGGCACTTCCACTGCCACTCTCGCCGTGTACGGCAGAGTGCGCACCCTCTCGGTGAACGAGCCTACAAGTGGCAGCGGACTGCCACTAGTGGGGCGGGGAGTGTTTCCTCCGGGCTTCGGTCACATCATCAGCCCACCCGGAGGACTCCCTCCAGTGTCGCATCCCTTCCCCCCCGAGCGCCCATCCGGACGAGCTCAGGACTGCTCCATGTCCGCCACCAGACGGTCGGCCCGAGCCCGCACCTCGCCGGGCGAACCGTTCGGGGCGGTGTACAGCCGGTCGTTCTCGATGGCGTCGAGGACGGCGGCGGCGGCGTCGGCGGGCGAGGCGATGCCGGCTCCCATGGTCGCGCTGGCGGCGCCACCGGCGAGCTGCTCGTGCATCTCTGCCATGCTCATCTCCGACGGCGTGTCCCTGCCCGAGGAGAGGATGTCGGTGTCGACCGTGCCGGGGCACAGGACGGTCACCCCGACCCCCGGCGCGAACAGCTCGAGCTCGAGGGCCAGGCACTCGGAGATGCCCACGACGGCGCACTTGGACGCCACGTAGGCGCTCGCGGTCGGCTGAGGGACGAGCCCCGCCATCGACGCGGTGTTGACCACGTGGCCGGTTCCCTGGGCGACCAGATGGGGGACGAACGCACGGATCCCGTTGAGGACGCCTCCGAGGTTGACATCCATGACCCAGTCCCAGTCGTCGACGGGGACGTCCCACATCGGCACCCCGGCGCTCACGACGCCGGCGTTGTTGCAGACGATGTCGATCCGGCCGAAGCGCTCGATCGCCGCCGCCGCCAGTGCCTGCACCTCGGCCAGCGAACGGACGTCGGTCCGGAGGCCGAGCGCGGCCACGCCTTTGGCCTCGAGCGCGCTGACCGCGTCGGCGAGCCGTGCCTCGCTCACATCGGCGATCACGACGTCAAGTCCGCGATCGGCGAAGGCGTTCGCCAGCCCGAGTCCGATGCCGCTGGCGCCACCAGTGACGACCGCGACCTGCCCCCGTTCGAGTCTCATGACCGGTGTCTAACAGGCGCGCCTGTCCCGCGCTCGCTGGACATCGAGCGCCCGGCGGCCACGCTCCTATCGGTCGGCGGCGGTGACGTCGGACGCGACCTGGCGACCGATCAGGTAGCCGAAGGTCATGGCCGGTCCGATGGTGGCGCCCGGACCGACGTAGGCGCCGGGCACGGCACCGTTGGAGCAGTTCCCCGAGGCGTAGAGCCCGGGGATGGGCTCGCCGTCGAGCGCGGCCAGCACCCGACCAGTCGCGTCGATCTGGAGGCCGCCTCGGGTGGAGATGGCCCCGGGATAGATCGGGGTGGCGTAGAAGGGGGCCTTCTCGACAGTGCCGAGCGACGGGTTGGGCGTGTTGCTCGGATCGCCCCAGGCGACGTCCCAGGGGTTCTCACCGCGGTGGAAGTCTTCGTCGACGCCGTCGCGTGCGAAGCCGTTGAAGCGGGCGATGGTCGCCGAGAACGCCGCCGGATCGACGCCGATCGACTGGGCCAGGCCTTCGATGGAGTCGGCCTGGTGGAGCCAGTCCGGAGCGTCGCCGGGCGGGATCTTGAAGGCGAGGATGGCGTACGTCTCGACGCCCTGCTGATCGAACACCAGCCACGCCGGGTAGTTCCGCGGCGCGGCACCGACCTTCTTGCCGAATGCCTCGCCCGAGTCGTAGTAGTTGGTCGCCTCGTTGGTGAAGCGCTTCCCCTGCGAGTTGACCATCAAGGTGTGGGGGAGGCTGCGGTCCTCGCGGGTGCCGGCGGCGTTCACCACGGCGCTCTCGAAGGCCATCGGCACGTGCGGCATCCACCAGGCGTCGCCCAGCCCCGCGACCTGGGCCCCGGCAGCGATGCCCATGAGGTGGCCGTCACCCTGGTTGGTCGGCGCGTCGCAGGTGTAGACGATGGGGGTCTGGAGCCACTTCTGCTTGAGCTCCTCGTTGTTGGCGTAGCCACCCGTCGCCATCATCACGTGGGGAGCCCGCAGATCGAGGATCTCCTCGCCGTGGGTCGCCACCACGCCCACGACGCGGCCGTCCTCGATCACCAGTCGCTTGGCCGGTGTCGACCGGCGGACGTCGACGCCGTTGTCGAGGCACCCCTTGAGCAGGGCGCCGATCAGGGCGGGGCCGCGCCACCACTGGTCGACCTCGGCCGCCCCGATGCCGGCCATGCGCATGGCGGGGGAGTCGGGGGAGGCGAGGTGCATCTTCTGGCGGTAGTACTCGAGCAGGTTGTTCTCGTTGCGCAGGCCGGGGTCGACGCGGATGCTGTCCTTCCACTCCTCGCCGAGGTCGCCCATGGAGAAGCCGGCGACCTCGACGTTGCGGCCGCCGAGCTTGGCGCCCGGCAGCCACGGCCGGTAGTCGATGCACCCGCCGATGGGCGGCCACACCTGGAACTCGATGCCCGCCTCGTCCTCGAGCAGCCGGAGCATGGCGTCTCCGTTGTCGACGAGTGCCTCGAGGATGGCGTCGTCGGCCAGCTCGCCGGCGCAGGCCCGCATGTACTCGAGGGCCTCTTCACGAGAGTCCGAGACGCCCACGGTCTCGGCCAGGTGGTTGTTGGGGATCCACGCCCCGCCACCCGAGACGGCGGTGGTACCGCCCAGCTGATCGGCCTTCTCGATGACGATCACCCGGGCGCCGCCGAGGGCGGCGACGAGGGCGCCGGTGAGCCCGGCCGCC
>DATDIY010000231.1:0-7071 GCA_036520815.1 Acidimicrobiales bacterium | reverse complement strand
GACGGGCCGCTCGGCGTCGACGTCGACCCGTTCGCTCCCGCCGCCATCGCCTACACCAGCGGCACGACCGGTCGCCCCAAGGGCGCGGTGCACAGCCAGCACAACCTGCTGCTGCCCGCCGCCTCGCTGGTGTCGACCCGGGGCTACGGGCCCGAGCTCCGCAAGGGCGACTGCTTCGGGCTCACCATCCTCAACATGCACGTGCTGACGACGTTGCTCGTCGCCCAGGCGGGCGGCACGTCGATCGTGATGGACCGGATGGACGCCGTGGGCATCGCGGAGTGGATCCGCGACGAGCAGGTCACGCTCTGGAACGGCGCGCCGGCGATGCTCTACAGCCTCGCCCACATGGACGAGGTCGCCGTCGACGACCTGGCCTCCCTCCAGGAGGTGTGGACCGGTGGGGCCGACTGCCCGGAGGCCATCCGCTCGGCGTTCGCGGCGAAGTTCGGGCTCCCGGTGCACGCCACCTACGGCCTCACCGAGGCCCCGTGCGTCGTGGCGATCGACGAGTCGTCGGGGGGCGCCCACGTGGCCGGCGCCTCGGGGCACCCGTTGCCGCACCTGGCCGTGCGCATCGTCGGTGACGACGGTGAACCGGTTGCCGTCGGCCAGCTGGGCGAGATCCGCGTGGGTGCGACCGACGAGCGCTACCGGCCGATGCTCGGATACTGGAACCGTCCCGACGCCACCGCCGAGGCCGTGGTCGACGGGGAGCTGCGCACCGGCGACATCGGCCTGCTCGACGACGACGGGCGACTCCACGTCCGCGATCGCCGGAGCCTGGTGATCCTGCGGGGCGGTGCCAACGTCTACCCGGCCGAGGTGGAGCGGGTGCTGCTCGAACACCCCGGCATCGAGTCGGGTGCGGTGCTGGGCGTGCCCGACGAGCGGCTGGGCGAGCGGGTGGTCGCGGTGGTGCAGGCGGCGCAAGGTTCCGGCCTCGACCTCGACGAGGTCCGCGCCTTCCTCCTCGCCAACCTGGCCCGCTACAAGGTGCCCGAGCGCATCGCCGTGGTGGACGAGCTGCCCCGCAACGCCATGGGCAAGATCATCCGCACCGACCTGCCCGCTCTGCTCGCCGGCTAGCGGCCCTTCCAGTTCGGCGGGCGCTTCTCCAGGAAGGCCTTGGGCCCCTCGACGAAGTCCTCGGTCTCGGCCATGGCGCGCAGGCCCTGCGCCGATGCCTCCCACGCCGCGTCCGGACCTTGGTCGAGGGCGGTCAGCAGGACCTGCCGGGAGCGGCGTACGGCCAGCGGCGCGCCGGCGCAGACGCGCTCGGCCAGGGCGACGGCCGCGTCGAGCACCTCGTCGGGTTCCACCATCTGGTTCACCAGCCCGAGGCGGGCGGCGGTGGCGGCGTCGATCGGCTCGCCGGTGAGCGCGATCTCCATGGCGATGTTGCGAGGGACGGCGAACGGCAGCCGGACCAGCCCGCCCGCGCCGGCGACGAGCGCGCGGCGCACCTCGGGGAGCCCGAAGCGGGCCTCGCGGGACGCGACCACCAGGTCGCACGCCAACACCAGCTCGAAGCCGCCGGCGAGCGCCGGACCGTTCACCGCGGCGACCAGCGGCGTGTCGCGAACCCGTCGGACCAGTCCGGCGAAGCCACCTCGGGCGGTGCCGGTGTGGCCGATGCCCTCCTCGGCGACCACCCGCAGGTCGGCACCGGCGCAGAAGACCGGGGGTGCTCCGGTGAGGACCCCGACCCAAAGGTCGTCGTCGTCCTCGAGGCGGTCGACCGCCTCCTCGATCCCCTCGGCGGTGGCGCGGTCGATGGCGTTGCGAGCCTCGGGACGGTCGATGGTGATGATCCCGACGTGGCCGCGGGCCTCGAAGCGGACCGTCACGCTGCGCTCACCCCTGCCCCTCGGTGACGGCGGACCACTGGTCGCCCGGCACCTCGACGTGGATGATCTCCGGCGCGGCCGAGAGCCAGCGTGGCATCGACTCCATGGCCTTCGTGAAGTGGTCCGATGCCACGTGGGCCTGGCCGGCGTCGTCGTCGACGAACAGCTCGATCAGCACGTACAGGTTCGGGTCGTCGGCGCTGCGGTACCAGTCGAACGAGATGCAGCCGGGCTCGGCCCTCGACGCGTCGACGAAGTCGGCGACGAGGGAGGGGAACTCGTCGGCGTGCTTGGCGCGCACCGGCTGCTTGACGACGTTCAGGATCATCGGAGACCTCCTGGGGTGGGCCCTCGGCGGGGCGGGAGAGACGTGTGGAGAGTGGCGGCGCCCGCTCAGGGTGCCTCAGTGCGCCCGAGCGTGCGAGCCGCCTCGGGCACGAGCAGCTCGGGGGCGAACGGGCCCGTTGTGGCGGCGCGCAGCTCGACCTCGGGCAGCACGACAGAAGGGTCGAGCGTGTCGAGCCACACCACCGTGTCGGCGACCTGACCGACCTCGAGGGCGTGCATGGGGAAGTGGACGTCGTCGAGCATCGGCGTGGCGACCGGCCCGGGGGTGACGACGTGGACGGCGATGCCGTCGCGCTCGACCTCGAGGGCCAGGGCGGCAGCGAAGGCGTTGAGCCCCGCCTTGGAGGCGGTGTAGGCGGCCTTGCCCGGTTGCGGCTGATGGGCTGACGACGACGAGAGGAACACGATGCGCCCGCCGGCCGGCATCGTGCGGAGGGCCGCCCGGGCGACGAGGAAGGCGGAGCGCAGGTTGGCGGCGATCAGTGCGTCGAAGGTGGCCACCGACTCCTTGCGGACGAAGGTGCCCGCCATGGCACCGGCGGCGTGGACCAGCAGGTCGACCCGACCGGCCGCCTCGACCACCGCGTCGGCGTCGGCCTCGTCGGCGCAGTCGCCGACGACGAAGTGCGCGCCGATGGAGGTGGCCGCCTCGGTGAGCGGGCCCTCCCGACGGGCGTTGAGGGTCACCTCGTAGCCCCGCGCCACGAGCGTGCGTCCGACGGCGAGGCCGATCCCGCTACTGCCGCCGGTGATCAGCGCCCGACGAGCGGGCTCGTCGGTCACGCCGAGGTGTCGATGACGACCCGGCCCCGGACCTTCCCGGCGAGGATGTCCTCGGCGAGCTCGGGCAGGTCCGACATCGGGCGGACGCTCGTGAGCGAATCGAGCAGGTCGGTCGGGAGGTCGGTGCCGAGCCGGGCCCACGCCTCGTTGCGAACCGAGGTCGGACACGACACCGAGTCGACCCCGAGCAACGACACGTTGCGCAGGATGAACGGCAACACGGTGGTCGGCAGGTCGTTGCCACCGGCCAGGCCGCACGCCGCGACCGATCCCCGGTAGCGGGTCTGGGCGAGCACCGTTGCCAGCGTCTGGCTACCGACCGTGTCAACGCCGCCGGCCCAGCGCTCCTTGTCGAGCGGCCGGCCGGCCGTGGCCAGATCGGCGCGGTCGACGATGGTCGCAGCGCCGAGCGAGCGCAGGTAGTCGTGGGTCTCGGCCCGGCCCGTCGAGGCCGCCACCTCGTAGCCGAGGTGGGCCAGCACGGCCACCGCGACGCTGCCCACCCCGCCACTCGCTCCGGTGACGACGACCTCGCCGTCACCGGGTGCGACGCCGGCCCCCTCGATGGCGAGCACGCAGAGCATGGCGGTGAGCCCGGCGGTGCCCACCGCCATGGTCTGGGAGAGGCTGAGGGCGTTGGGCCGCCGGGTGAGCCACTCCGACCGCACCCGCTGGCGCTGGGTGTACCCACCCGGGTGGGTCTCGGAGAGACCCCAGCCGGTCACCAGGACTTCGTCACCAGGCGACCAGTCGGGCGACTCGGACGACTCGACGACACCGGCCAGGTCGATGCCGCAGGTCATCGGGTGGGACCGGGCGATCTTGCCCTTGCCGGTGACGGCCAGGCCGTCCTTGAAGTTGAGCGAGGAGAACTGGACCGCGACGGTGACATCGCCGTCGCCGAGGTCGGCATCGTCGAGCTCGACGATGCTCGCCGGGCCCGGCTCGGGGGCGACGACGGCGCGAACGATGGTCATTGGTTCCTCCTGTGTGAGCGGGCGTGTTCGATGAGCCGGCTACTCGACCGGCAGCTTGACCTCGACGGTCGCGGTGGCCAGCGAGGCGTCGTCCTGGTTGCGCATCTCGACCTTCACCACCGCCAGCTTCTGACGCTTCTCGACGCGGGTGTCGACGACCTCACCGTTGAGGAAGGTGGCGTCACCGGTGAAGGCGGGGTTGCGGTAGGAGGCGACCGAGTGGACGATCTCGCCCCACTCGCCGGCCCACGCGGCGACGTAGTCGAGGATCCACGCGCCCATCGACGCCCCGTAGCCGTAGCCGCGACCCATGCCGACGTGGCGGGCCCAGCGGGGCTGGAGGTGGCCTCGGGAAGGGCCGTAGTAGGCGCCGTCGGTGAGCTCGGGGTTGGTGCGCTCCATGCGCTTGTCGCCTTCGTAGCCCGCCATCTCCGGCGTGTAGCCGAGGTCGAGGGCGCTGACAGTGGTGGGCCCGGTCCGCATGCCGCCCCACACGGTCATGGGGTAGGCCCGCCACTCGGTGGCGAAGCTGGCCAGGCTGTGGGGCCCGAGCACGTGCTCGGCGAGCGGGTCGCCGATCGACACGCTCGAGAACAGGCGCTTCTCGTGGCGCAGCTCCTGGATCTGGTCGATGAAGGCCCGCTTGCGCTCCTCCAGGTCGGCCAGGTCCTCGTCGGACCACTCGGGGTCGGCGGCCTGGTCGAAGCGCTGCTTCTCCTTGGCTCCCTGGACCGGGTACCGGATGGAGGTCGATCGCTGTTGGGCGATCCGCTCGCCGCGCTGGGTGAGGTAGAGGGTGTCGCCGCGCTGGAAGCAGGTCTGGCCGGCGAAGCCGGTGTCGGTGACCTTGTAGTCGTAGGGCATCCGGTGGCACACGAGATGGTCGCCGGGGCGGATCCGGGGACCGAAGAACCACCACTCGTCGCCGCCGAAGATGAGGTGCGAGTCGGGGATCCGCCCGACCTGTGCCGGCGAGCACCCGTGGCTGGTGTCGGTGGCGACCGCGAACGACTGGGGGGCGACCAGCTCACCGAAGCGGCTCTCGGCCGCCCATCGCTCGTCGTAGTGCAGGGGGTTCGGGTAGTGCATCGCCTGCACCCAGCGTCGGATGTCGCTCCTGGTCACGTCGTCGTTGAGCTCTCCGGGCCGCATCGGCACGCCCATGTGGCGGTCGAGGTCGGAGGTGTCGAGCGCCGGCTGGTCGGTCATCGGGCGTCCTCGGTCTGGTTGGAGGCGGGGGAGCGGTTTGTGTCGAGGCGGGCCGTCGCCATGGCGATGAGCACGTCGTCGCGCACCTTGGCGTCGCTCCCGGTCGTGGGCAGCTCGCCGGCGGCGAAGAACAACACGATGCGGGGGACCTTGTAGCGGGCGACCCGTTCGGCGAGGAACGCCTTCAGCTCGTCCTCGCTCGTCTCGACGTTGTCCGCCGGTTCGACGCACAACGTCACGATCTCGCCGAGACGCTCGTCGGGCAGGCCGACGACGCGGGCCCGGCGTACGGCCGGACTGGCGCGGAGGGCGAACTCGAGCTCGGCGGGGGAGACGTTGGCGCCGGCGGTCTTGATCATCTCGGTGCGCCGGCCGGTCCAGTGCAGCTCGCCGGCGCTGTCGACGTAGCCGACGTCGCCGGTGCGGAAGAACCCTTCGGCGTCGAAGCACTCCTCGCGCTGCATGCCGACGTAACGGTCCATGAGGGTGGGGCCGGCCAGGGCGAACTCGCCGTCCTGATCGGGCCCGAGCGTCACTCCCGTGTCGGGGTCGACGACGCGCAGCCGGACCCCCGGCAGCAGCCGGCCGGTGCTGGCCTTCATCGTCTCGCGGGTGTCGTGCCACTGGTGGGTGGCGACGATGGCGCAGGTCTCGGACATGCCGTACCCGATCGGCATCGTCCAGGTCGTGTCCCCTTCGACCGAGGGGTGGCGGGTGAACACGGACTTGCCGTACACCTCGCGCAGCGCCGAGAGGTCGGTCGACTCCCAGTCGGGGTGCTCGGCCAGCGCCCGGGCCTGGTGGGGGAGCGTGTAGGGCTCGGTGACGCGCTCGCGGGCGAGCAGCCGGAGCGCCTCGTCGGCGTCGAACGTCTCCTGCAGGACGAAGCAGCCGCCGCCGGCGAGGGTGGAGCCCATCGCGGTGCAGAACCCGGCGGTCCAGAACATCGGGAGCGGTGCCCACACCCGCGACTCGGTGGTGCGGCGGAAGATGCCGGCCTGGAGCCAGAACTGGAGAGCCGGCGCCCGATGGAGGTGCACCACCCCTTTGGGGGTGCTGGTCGTCCCGGAGCTGAACTGGATGAGCCCGGGGTCGCCGGGGCCGATGGACGCGGCCCGGTGTTCCACGATGTCGGCGTGGGGTGCGCCGTCGGCGATGAGTTGTTCCCAGGAGTGGTCGCCGACGGCGGCGCTCCACCCGAGGAACGCCAGCTCGGGGTCGCCGACCAAGGCGCTGATGTCGTCGGCGAGGTCGACGTCGAGCAGCCGGGTCTGGGTCAGCACGCCGGCGACCGCGGCCCGCTCGAGCAGGACGCGCAGCTCCGCCGTGGTCGAGAAGGTCGACAGCGGCACCGCCACCCCTCCGGCCAGCGCGATGCCGAAGACGGCGGCGATGAACTCGGGACGGTTGCCCATCACGACACCGACGCGCGTCGAGTGCCCGACGCCTCGGGCGACCAGTCCGGCGGCGACGGCGCGGGCCTCGCGCTCGAGGTCCCGGTAGGTCCACCGCACCGTGGTGCCGTCGCGGAGCGGGTCGTCGAAGACCAGGGCTTCCCGATCGGCGTGGGTGGCGCAGACCTCGGAGAGGAAGCCCCCGAGCGTGAGCGCGCCGATGCCGGTGGCGGTGTCCAGTGGCGGCCCGGTGAACGTCGTCATCGCTGGTCCGCGACCTCGGCGGCGGCGCGGAACAGCGGGCCCTCCTCCATGGCGGCCCACTCGTCGGCCTGGGCGCGGGCGGTCTCGGCGGCGTTCGCGATCTGTTGGGGCGAGTTGGGGGCGAGGACGAAGGTGAACGAGTCGGCGTCGTGGCGGATCTCGATCACCTCCACCCCGTCGGGACCGGCGGTGTATCCGTAGGGGGTGCCCGCAGCGACATAGAAGCAGTCGCCCGGCCCGAGGGTC
>DATDIY010000230.1:0-6620 GCA_036520815.1 Acidimicrobiales bacterium | reverse complement strand
GCAGCACGAGGTCCTCGTCCGCTACGCCGCCAGCGGGCTGTGCCACAGCGACGTCCACCTCCTCACGGGAGACCACAAGGGTCCTCTGCCGTTCTGCGCCGGACACGAGGGCGCTGGCGTGATCGAGGAGGTCGGCCCCGGCGTGTCGCACCTCAGCCCCGGAGATCACGTCGTGGCGTCGTTCATCCCGAGCTGCGGTCGGTGCCGCTACTGCGCCTCGGGCCGGACGAACCTGTGCCGCCTCGGGGCCCACCTCCAGAGCGGCCCGATGCTCGACGGCACGTACCGGATGCACTACGAGGGGCAGGACCTGCACCAGTTCCTGCTCATCTCGACGTTCTCCCAGTACGCCGTCGTGTCGGAGAACTCGCTCGTGAAGGTCCCCGACGATGTCCCGCTCGAATCGGTCTGCCTGCTCGGCTGCGGCGTCGGGACCGGCCTCGGCTCGGCGACCAACGCGGCCGACGTACGGCCGGGCGACAACGTGATGGTCCTCGGCTCGGGCGGTGTGGGCGCCAGTGCCGTCCAGGGAGCAGCCCTCGCCGGGGCGGCGACGGTCGTGGTGGTCGACCCGGTCCCTTTCAAACGGGAGATGGCCGAGACGTTCGGCGCCACCCACACCTTCGCCGACGTCGTCGAGGCCACCGAGTTCGTGCACTCCATCACCGAGGGCCAGGGCGCCGACGCCGCCATCATGACGATGGGCTCGCCGACCAACCTCGACGTCGCCCAGGCGGTCGCCGCCATCGGGAAGGGCGGCACCGTGGTGCTGACCGGCATGGCTTCCTATCTCGAGCCGAAGGGCATCCCGGTCCACCTGATCGAGATCGCCGGGATGCAGAAGACGATCAGGGGGACGATGTTCGGCATGTGCAGTCCGCCGGCGGACATCCTCCGTCAGATCGACCTCTACCGGGCGGGCAAGCTCAAACTCGACGAGATGATCACCCGCCGGTACCGCCTCGACGACGTCAACATCGCCGTCGACGACCTCCTCGAGGGCCGCAACATCCGCGGGGTCGTGGTCCACGACACCTGATCGGGCGTGGCAGCCCGCCAGGAGAGCACCAGGTCGGCGACCGGTAGCCTCGGACGGCCATGTCCTCTCCTGTCTCGGCCTCCCCCGCCGACGAAGCCGCTCGCCGTCGCACGTTCGCCATCATCAGCCATCCCGACGCCGGGAAGACCACCCTGACCGAGAAGTTCCTCCTCTACGGAGGGGCGCTCTCCAGCGAGGCCGGCGCGGTGAAGGCGCGCACCGGTCGCCGCTCGGCCACGTCGGACTGGATGGCACTCGAGCAGCAGCGGGGCATCTCGATCACCTCGACGGTGCTGCAGTTCCCGTACCGCGACTGCGTGATCAACCTGCTGGACACCCCGGGGCACCGCGACTTCTCCGAGGACACCTACCGGGTGCTGGCGGCAGCCGACGCCGCGGTGATGGTGCTCGACGCCGCCAAGGGCATCGAGCCCCAGACCCTCAAGCTGTTCGACGTGTGCCGCCAACGTGAGTTGCCGCTCCTCACGTTCATCAACAAGTGGGATCGACCCGGACGCGAGCCCCTCGAGCTGCTCGACGAGATCGAGGAGCAGATCGGCCTGGTCGTCACCCCGGTCACCTGGCCGGTGGGCATCGCCGGCGACTTCCGGGGTGTGGTCGATCGACGCGACGGGCTGTTCACCCGCTTCACCCGCGTGGCGCGCGGCGCGACCGAAGCTCCCGAGGAGATCGTCGATCCCGATCGAGCCGCCGAGGAGGAGGGCGACGCCTGGACCGCGGCGGCCGACGAGATCACCCTGCTCGACGAGGTCGGCGCCGATGTCGACGCCGAGCTGTTCGAGGGCGCCCAGTCCACCCCGGCGTTCTTCGGCTCCGCCCTCACCAACTTCGGGGTCCGCAAGCTGCTCGACGCCGTCGTCGACCTGGTCCCCTCCCCCAGCCCCCGCGACGACGCCGACGGCAAGCCCCGTGATCTCGACGCTCCGTTCTCGGGCTTCGTGTTCAAGGTGCAGGCCAACATGGACCCGTCGCACCGCGACCGCATCGCCTTCCTGCGGGTCTGCTCGGGACACTTCCAGCGAGGCATGGTCATCACCCACGGGCCGAGCGGGAAGCCCTTCGCCACCAAGTACGCCCACCAGGTGTTCGGATCGGAGCGCGAGACCATCGAGGACGCGTTCCCCGGCGACGTCGTGGGCCTGGTCAACGCCACCGAGGTCCGGGTCGGGGACACCCTCTGGATGGACGAGCCGGTCGAGTTCCCGACCATCCCCAGCTTCGCTCCGGAGCACTTCTCGGTCGCCCGCGTGCGTGACACCGCCAAGTTCAAGCAGTTCCGCAAGGGCATCGCCCAGCTCGACGAGGAGGGCGTCGTGCAGGTGCTGCGCGACGCCGACCAGGGCGACCAGGCTCCTGTCCTCGCCGCCGTCGGGCCCATGCAGTTCGACGTCGCCGTCTACCGCCTGGAGAACGAGTTCGGCGCCCCGGTCGAGCTCTCCCCGACCACCTACCGCATCGCCCGCCGCACCGACCGGCCCAGCGCCGACGCCCTCCGAGGCATGCGGGGTGTCCGGGTTCTGCAGAGGGCCGACGGTACGCTCATGGCGCTCTTCGAGAGCCAGTACTGGCTCGAGCGCCTCGAGCACGACAACCCTGAGCTGGTGCTCGAGCGACTCGTCGCCGAGGGAAGCGCCGGCTGACCCATCACGACGGAGACCAGCCATGACCCAGGCGAGCGGGACGAAGCGGGCTCCCTGGCTGGCCCTGGTCGGTGTGCTGGTCGCGATGGTGATGGTGTGGGGGGTCATCGCCTGGCAGGGTCGAGAGGATTCGCCGACGACCGAGAACGCCTCGGCCGACCGGCCGGCCACCGACGACACCGTCGCCGAGGAGACCACCACCACGACGTCGACCCTCCCGCCCTACGACGGCTGGGTGAACCCGGCGTCGTCGCAGCTGCCGTGGCCGGACGCCACCACCGAGGGGCTGCTCACCTTCCGCGGGAACCCCACTCGCTCCTGGTACGGCGAGGGCCCCGTGCCGACCAACCCGCAGGTGCTCTGGGAGTACCCGAAGGGCGCCGGCGGCATGTGCGGCAAGTCGAGCGACGGCGGCAACGTGCAGACGTGGTGCGGCGACGGCTGGACCGGTCAGCCCAGTGTCTTCGAGCGCGACGGCAAGACCTGGGTGTCGTTCGGCGGCTACGACTACGGCCTCCACTGGCTCGATGCCGACACCGGCGACGAGCTGGTGAAGACGTACAAGACCGGTGACCTCGCGAAGGGGTCGATCACGACTGATCCCGACGGGTACCCGCTCAGCTACAAGGGCTCACGCGACAACTTCCTCTACGTGGTGGCCACCGACCGGGGCCCCGACCCCGCGGTGCTCTGGAAGCTGAGCGCCTACGACTTCGGCGTCGCCAAGGTCTGGAACGACGACTGGGACGGCGCCCCGCTCATCCTCGACGACTACATGTTCCAGGGCGGGGAGAACAGCAACTTCTACATCGTGAAGTTGAACCGGGGCTACGACGCCGCCGGAAAGGTCACGGTCAACCCCCAGCTCGTCTTCACCGCCCCGAGCTACGACTCGCAGCTCGCCGCCGACGCCCCCGACCGCCACTGGTCCATCGAGACGTCGGTGACCATCTCCGGCAACACCGTGTACCACGCCAACTCGGCCGGGCTCATCCAGGGCTTCGACATCTCGGGCCTGAAGCAGGGCCAGACCCCGACCCGGGTGTTCCGCTTCTGGACGGGCGACGACACCGACGCCACCATCGTCGCCGACAAGCAGGGCATGCTCTACGTCGGCAGCGAACGGGAGAAGGGCAACGCCCGCTCGACCGAGGTCGGCCAGATGATGAAGCTCGACCCGTCGAAGCCCGACAACCCGCTGGTCTGGTCGCTGCCGGACTCCGCCGGCGTGTGGGCCACCCCGGCGCTCGGCGACGGCGTCGTCTACTTCGCCACCGACGGCGGACGCCTGCTGGCCGTCGACATGCAGACGGGGGCGATCGTCTGGGAGAAGAAGCTGGGTTCGCAGACCTGGCAGTCGCCCGTCGTCGTCGACGACGTGCTCATCGAGGGCGACTGCGAGGGCAACCTCAACGCCTACGACGTGTCCGACCCGCGGGTCGACCCGCCGCAGCTGTGGTCGGTGCACCTCGGTGGCTGCATCGAGGCGACCCCAGCGGTCTGGAAGGGCCGGATCTACGTGGCCGCCCGAGGCGGCAAGTTCTACGCCCTCGGGGATCCGCCCCCTGCGGCCGCAACGCCCGACACCACCGTCGCCGCTCAGTGATCGTGGTCGTCGGGGTCGTCGTGGTCTGAGCGTCGGGCCAGAGCGACAGGTACCCCGCCGTGGTGGTCACCGCACTCGGTCTGGAAGGTCGTGTGGGTGATGCCGAAGCGCTCGCCCATCACCTGGGTGGCGACGCCGGCGATGCGCTGGGCCTCGTGGAGGTCGGTGTCGTGGCCGAAGTGGAGGTGGGCGGTGAGCGCCGGCGTCTCCGAGTCGATCGACCACAGGTGCAGGTGGTGGACCCCGGTCACGCCAGGGATGGTGTCGAGGGCGGTGGTGACCTCGTCGGGGTCGATGCCCCGGGGCGCCGCCTCTAGCAGGACCACCAGCGACTCGCGCAGCACGGCCACGACGCCCCAGACGATGAGCACGGAGATGAGCAGCGATGCCACGGCGTCGGCCCACTCCCACCCGAACAGGGCGATCCCCAACGCGGCCACCACCACGCCGAAGGAACCGAGCGCGTCGCCGGCGAGGTGCCAGAACGCGGCACGCATGTTGAGTGAGCGACCCGCACGGGAGATCAGCCAGGCGCTGAACCCGTTCACGGCGATGCCGAGGGCACCGACGAGCAGAAGCGGCCCCGCCGGGATGTCCGGCGACTCGCCCAGACGCCCGATGGCCTCGACCACGACCCAGGCGGTGATCGCCAACAGGGCGGCGGAGTTGAAGAGGGCGGCGAGCACCTCGGCCCGAGCGAACCCATAGGTGCGGCCCTTGCTCGGGGGCCGTCCGGCGAGCACCTGGCCGATGAGCGCGAGGACGAGCGCCACCACGTCCGACGCATTGTGGAGCGAGTCGGCCAGCAGGGCGAGCGACCCCACGACCAGCCCGACCACCACCTGCACGACGAGCATCCCCGCGTTGGCGACGATCGACACCACGAGCGCGCCGGTGCGGCTGGGGGCGTGGGTGTGGGCGTGCTGGTGTCCGGGGCTCACCTCGCCGATCTCCTCCCTACCGAGCGCACCGACGATCGCGCTCAGCGTACCGACCGGGCCCGGCGCGGCCGGGCGGCAGGGGCAGCGCGCTGCGACGTCCGTCACGTCTCACCTTGACACCGTCTCCGGCGTCCGAGTGAACTCTCCGGCGCTCGTGTGGAGGTTTCGAGCCCTTCAGCGACGCGCTCACCCGGCAACGCGGCCGGTCACCAGAACAGGACGTACTCGATGAACCAGGTCCTCGCCGCTGAGGGCGGCTACCAGGCGTTCACGCTCTCCGGCAGCGAATGGGGTTGGCTGATCTTCGCCGGCGCCGTGGCGATCGTCGCGCTGCTCCTCGGCGTGGTGCTCATGAAGGGCGTCCTCGCCCAGGAGCAGGGCACCGACGAGATGCAGGAGATCGCGGGCGCCATCCAGGAGGGTGCCCTCGCCTACCTCAAGCGGCAGTTCCGGACGATCGGGATGATCATCGTCCCGCTGGCCGTCGTGGTGTTCGTGACCTCGACTGCGGTCAACAAGCCCGAATGGATCGACGACGGCGCCGAGGTGCTCGGCTTCGGCGCGTCGGGCGCGTTCCGCACCATCGCGTTCCTCCTCGGTTGCCTGTTCTCCGGGGCGATCGGGTTCTTCGGCATGTGGCTGGCTGTGCGCGGCAACGTCCGCACCGCCGCCGCCGCCCGCCGGAGCGACTTCAACGGCGCCCTCCAGGTCGCCTTCCGCACCGGCGGCGTCGCCGGCCTGCTCACCGCCGGGCTGGGCCTGCTCGGCACCGTCGTGATCGTGATGATCTTCCAGAACACCGCATCGGCGATCCTGGTCGGGTTCGGCTTCGGTGGATCGCTGCTGGCCCTGTTCCTGCGGGTCGGTGGCGGCATCTTCACCAAGGCCGCCGACGTGGGCGCCGACCTGGTCGGCAAGGTCGAGGCCGGGATCCCCGAGGACGACCCCCGCAACCCCGCCACCATCGCCGACAACGTGGGCGACAACGTGGGCGACTGCGCCGGCATGGCCGCCGACCTGTTCGAGAGCTTCGCCGTCACCCTGGTGGCGTCGATCATCCTCGGCGTCTCCGCCTTCCAGGCCATCGGCCTCGGCGAGGACCAGGCGGCCAAGGGCCTCATCTTCCCGATCGCGGTGGTTGCCGTCGGACTGCTCGCCTCCATGGTGGGCATCTTCATGGTGAAGGGCCGCCCGGGTGAGACCAACGCCCTCGCCGCCATCAACCGGGGCATCTACATCGCCCAGGGGCTCGCCATCGTCGGCGCCGCGGTGATCGCCTTCGCCTACATCGGCAACCCCGACGGCGCCACCATCTCGAACCCTGGCGCCCGCCTCTTCGGCGCCATCGTCGCCGGCGTCGTGCTCGGCTTCGC
>DATDIY010000229.1:0-7410 GCA_036520815.1 Acidimicrobiales bacterium | reverse complement strand
AGTGCCCAAGCACACCACGGTCGACGAGATCGCCGGCGACTCGATCCCGGTCACCTACGTGCCGGCGCGCAACACCATCTTCTTGAGCTACGCGCTCGCGCTCGCCGAGGTGCGGGGCGCGTCCGACATCTACATCGGGGTCAACGCGCTCGACTACAGCGGCTACCCCGACTGCCGACCCGAGTTCGTCGATGCGTTCGCCAAGATGGCGAACCTCGCGACGCGCGCCGCGGTCGAGGGTGCGCCGATCACCATCCGCACGCCGCTGATCGGTATGACCAAGGCCGAGATCGTCATGGCCGGCGTCGAACACGGCGTCGATCACGCGGCCACCATCAGTTGCTACGACCCGACACCCGACGGCGCCGCGTGCGCCCGGTGCGACGCGTGCCTCCTGCGGGCCCGGGGGTTCGCCGACGCCGGCATCACCGACCCGACCCGGTACACGCGCGGGGCCGACCCCCTCCGCGACACGCAGGGGTAGAGGAGGGACCGGTGTCGACCTACCTGGTGAAGGAGGTGTTCCTCACCCTGCAGGGGGAGGGGGCCCACGCCGGTCGGCCCGCCGTGTTCTGCCGCTTCACCGGCTGCAACCTCTGGACGGGCCGGGAGGAGCACCGATCCGACGCCGTGTGCCGGTTCTGCGACACCGACTTCGTCGGCACCGACGGCCCCGGCGGGGGTCAGTTCCGGGGCGCAGATGCCCTGGCCGCGCACGTGCGCAGCTTCTGGCCGGCGGATGGACGGGGCTTCGTCGTGTGCACCGGCGGCGAACCCACCCTGCAGCTCGACGACGAGCTGGTCGACGCGCTGCATGCGCTCGACCTCGAGATCGCCATCGAGACCAACGGCACCCGCCCGGCACCGGCCGGCATCGACTGGGTGTGCCTCAGCCCCAAGGCCGGAGCCGACGTCGTGCTCGACCGCGCCGACGAGGTGAAGCTCGTGTACCCGCAAGCCGAGCCGGAGGCGGCGCCCGAGCGATGGGTCGACTTCCCCGCGTCGGTGCACTCCCTCCAGCCCATGGACGGCCCCGACCGCGCGTCCAACACGGGGGCTGCAGTGGCGTACTGCCTGGCCAACCCCCAGTGGCGGCTCTCGGTGCAGACCCACAAGGACATCGGCATCCCCTGACCGTTCGGGCGGTCTGTGTCCGTGCCCGAGTGGGTCCAGACCACATGCAGCGGCCGCTCCCGGTGGCGTGCTCGCTACTTCCTGAGGCGGCTTCTGATCGAGAAGAATCCGCCATACATTCATTGGGCAATCTGGTTGCGATTCGAACGCCCGTCCGCTAGGGTTCTGGGCATGTTCGAGCAGCTCGCGGCGGCGATCGATGCAGTGGACGTTCCGGTCCACGGCGATGCGATCGTGGCGGGGCGGGCGCTGATCGATCGGCTCGAGGCGAAGGTCGCCGAGGCCGAGGCGGAGTACTCGAAGGCCCGTGAGTTCGAGCCCGACGGGTTCGGCTCGATGGCCGCGTTCGAGCGGCACGGGTGCGGGCAGACCCTGCCGGAGAGCCGCCGCACCGCTCGTCGGGCGGCACGCCTGTCGGCCTGGCCGGAGGTGCTCGAGGCATGGGGGTCGGGCCGGCTCACCGGCACGCAGGTCGAACTGATGGCGTGCAAGGTCCCCGAACGTCACGTCGAGCGGTTCGCGAAAGATGCCGTCGAGCTGATCGGCATCGTCTCCTCGCTCAGCGCGCACCAGACCGGCTTCAAGCTCACCGACTGGGTGCAGCACGCCGATGTGCTGGCCGAACGCGAGCAGGCCGAAGCGGGCAACGAGCCTTCCGAGGTCGTCCCCGAGCGGGAGCTCTTCGCGTCCCGCTCGATCGGCGACGTGCTGTTCGTGAACGGCACCTTCGATCCCGACTCCGCCGCGATCGTCGAGAAGGCCCTGACGGCTGCCGGTCGCGCCGACGCCGACGGGGAGCGACGCACGCTGAAGGAGCGACGGGCCGACGCGCTGGTCGAGGTGTGCCGCGGCTACCTCGCCGCCCTCGAGAACCCCGATGGCAACCGCAACACCGAGCGGCTCACCATCGTGGCCGACATCGTGGCGCTGCACCGGGCTGCTCTGCGGGGCGCGGGCGTCGCCACGGCGGCGCAGCTCGACCGGTTCCTCGCCGACCATCCCGATCTGGGCACCGTCGAGAAGGGCTTGTTCCTCGACGCCTTCGACGGTCTCGGGGGCGTGGCCCGCACCCTCGACGGCAGCCCCGTCTCCGACGCCCTGCTGTCGATGGTCTCCTCTGGGGGCACGCTCGAGCGGCTCCTCACCGCTGACAGGCGGATCCTCGACCACGGCCGCTCGATCCGGAGCTTCACCGCCGCTCAGCGCCGATCGATCCTCGCCCGCGACGGCGGGTGTCGCACCGCCGGGTGCGATGCCGGTCCCGACCGCTGCGACGTGCACCACGTCGTGCCCTGGGAGGCGGGCGGTCGGAGCGACATCGGCAACGGTGTCGCCAAGTGCCGGCGCTGCCATCTCGAGCACCACCGCAAGCGATGGCGGGATCGCCTCGATCCCGACGGCACCTACACCGTCCTCACCTCCGACGGCACCGAGCTCGTCAGCCACCCTCCCGGCTGGGAGCACCAGACCCGGCTTCCGGTGCACCACACTGCCGAACCAGCTCGGGGGCTGGCGGCCGTGCACGACCGGCATCGTCCCCGATGCGACTGTCCGTGTCCCGAGCATCGAGGGCCCGACGAAGAGGCGGAGTTCCGGGAGTCACGACGGCTCGCACTCGCCCGCCTCGACGCCGCCAAACGGGCCGCCTGAACCGCCGACCGCGGACCGGATCTCCGCGGGTCAGGCGTGCTGGCGTGCTCGCCAGGCGAGCAGGGCGGCGCCGCAGCACAGGACGCTGGCCATCAGCATCATTCCGAGGGCGACCTCGCCGGTCCCGTCGGTCGTGGACACCCATCCGACGAGGTAGACGGTCGGGTAGACGATGCCGCCGACCGTGAACCACACGGGAACCATCGCCCAGGACCGGCCCTGCCACAGGGCCCAGGCGGCCAGGGCCGAGGCGGCGATCACGACCACGTCGGCGGGCAGGAACGCGTCGGTCACCTGCGCTCGCTCCGGCACGAGCTCGAGCCACGACCGCACGACATCGGACAGGTCGGCCCCGACCCACAGCACCACGCCCATCACCGCCTGCAGGGCGAAGTAGGCCGCCGCCGCCAGCTCGCCCGGCTCTGCCTGTCGGGCGGCCGGACGTTCGGTGGCGCTGGTGGTCACCGGCACAGCTTGCACGCTGATCTGCAAGTCCGGAGGCATGCGACTCGCCAGCGTCGCTGACTTGACCGAGGTTCGCTATGAGTCGTCGGTGGAGGGTGGTGCGTCGTCGGCGAGGGAGATCACGGCGGAGCGGGGGTCGTCGGGATCGAACACGGAGCTCTCACGGTCGGGATCGTCGGACTCCGCCTCGGCGACGATCTCCTCCTTCGGACGTTCTCCGTAGAGGGCCTGCTCGAGGCCCATCATCCCGGCCCCGATCACCGACGCCGCGCCGGAGCCCCTCAGCCGGCGGAAGCCGGTGGCGCCCTCCTCGGGCGAGGTGGGGTCGCCCTCGTCGTCGTCGCTCGGGGCGTCATCCAACGCCCGCAGGTAGTCCTGCCACTGCTCGTCGGACCAGTCGTCAGCGTCGAGCGGAGGTCGGTCCACCGCGTCGACCGTAGCGCCGGATCGGGGAGGTGCTCGGTCGGCGCGCCTGCCGAGAAGGTGGCCCTGTCAACCGGTTGGGGCCCAGGTGACGTGGCCGAGGGTGGTGTAGTCGGCGACGTCGGGGTGGTGGGGGACGACGCGCACCGTGAAACCGAAGTTGCCGGCGCGGGGGACCTCGATGTCGGCGGCGTAGCGGCGCCAGCCGTAGTGGTCGCCGTCGCCGACGAGCGACATCTCCACTGTTGTGGGCTCGAGCATGTCGTTGTCGAGGTCGACCTCGCCGAAGATGGCCTGGACACTCACGTCGGTCGGGTCGAGGTCGCCGAGCAGCACCTGGGCGCTGATGGTGTGGGCCCCCGACTCGCCGGCGCGGTCGTGGATCGACGTCGACACGATCGACACCGACGGCCACGCCCGGTCGAGGTGGCGGGTCCAGCGAACGAGCGATCGGGTGGGGGCGAAGTCGTCGGCGACCAGGCGCTCGGCGTCGACCGCGGCAGGCTCGTAGAGCCGCTCGACGTACTCGCGCAGCATGCGGGTCGACTCCACCTGCGGGCCGAGCTTCACGATCGAGCGCTTGGCCATCCGCAGCCACTCGGCGGGCACGCCGTCAGCATCACGCCGGTAGTAGAGCGGCACGATCTGGCGCTCGAGGATGCCGTAGACGCTCTGCGACTCGAGGTCGTTGCGCTGCTCGATGTCGTCGCCGGTCTCGGCCGAGGGGATGGCCCAACCGAGGTCGGGGTCGTACATCTCGTCCCACCAGCCGTCGAGGATCGAGCAGTTGAGCCCTCCGTTGAAGACGACCTTCATGCCCGAGGTTCCGCACGCCTCGTTGGGCCGCAGCGGGGTGTTGAGCCACACGTCGCAGCCCTGGACGAGCATGCGGGCGACGGAGATGTCGTAGTCCTCGAGCAGCACCAGGCGATGGCGGATGTCGAGCTCGGAGGCGAGCTGGGCCACCTGCTGCAGCAGGTGGTGGCCGGGCTCGTCGGCCGGATGGGCCTTGCCGGCGAAGATCAGCTGCACCGGCTGGTCCTCGTCGAGCAGCAGGCGCCGGAGCCGGGCGACGTCACGGAAGAGCAGCGTCGCCCGCTTGTAGGTGGCGAAGCGGCGGGCGAAGCCGATGGTCAACACGTCGGGATCGAGGACCTCGTCAGCCCACGCCACCTGTGACGTGGTCTTGCCGCGGGCCAGCTGGGCCCGGCGCACCTTGTGGCGGGCGTAGGTGATGAGCCGTTCCTTGCCGGCTCGGCGCAGGCGGTGCAGGTCGCGCTCGCTGACCGACTCCAGCTCGCGCCAGTCCTCCGCCGGGGCCTCGGGCCAGTCGTCGCCCAAGGTCTTGGCGAAGAGGGTGGCCATGTCGGGCGAGGTCCAGGTGCGGGCGTGCACTCCGTTGGTGACCGACGTGATCGGCACCTCTTCGGCCGGCACGTCCTCCCACAGTCCGCTGAACATCTCCCGGCTCACCGCGCCGTGCAGCTCGGCCACGCCGTTGGCCCGACCGGCCAGGCGCAGCCCCATGGCGGCCATGTTGAACACCTCGCCCTCGGGGGTGTCCGGCTCGTGGCCCAACGCCATGAGGTCGTCGACGGTGAGGCCGACGTCGCGGCACCAGCCTGAGAAGTAGGTCTCGACCAGCTGGCGGGGGAAGCGGTCGATGCCGGCGGGCACCGGCGTGTGGGTGGTGAAGATGGAGCCAGGGCGCACCGCAGCGCGCGCCTCGGCGAACGACAGGCCCCGCTCGTGCATCAGCACCCGGATGCGCTCGAGGGCGAGGAAGCCGGCATGGCCCTCGTTCATGTGGAAGACCTGCGGGTCGTGGCCGAGGGCCCGCAGCGCCCGCACGCCGCCGATGCCCAGCACGATCTCCTGGCGGATCCGCTCCTCGACCCCGCCGCCGTAGAGGCGGTCGCAGGTGAGCCGGTTGACCTCGTCGTTGTCGTCGATGTCGGTGTCGAGCAGGTAGAGGTGGATGCGGCCCACCTTGGCCAGCCACAGCCGGGCGTGGACCGGCACGCCGGCCAGGTCGACCGAGACGGTGACGCCCTCGACAGGCTCGAGCGCCATCGCCCGCGGATCGAGGCGGGGGAAGCGCTCGACCTGCCAGCCGGAGTGGTCGAGCTCCTGGCGGAAGTAACCGTGGCGGTAGAACAGGCCGATGGCCACGAGGGGCAGGCCGAGGTCGTTCGACGCCTTCAGGTGGTCGCCGGCGAGGACGCCGAGACCCCCGGAGTACTGGGGGAGGGCGGCGGAGATGCCGAACTCGGGCGAGAAGTAGGCGACTTCGCGCAACGGCGAGCCGTCACGTTCCTGGAACCAGCGGGGGCTGGCCAGGCTGCGCTCGAGCTCGCCGAGTACAGCGGTGGCGAGCCCGGTGAAGTGCGAGTCCTCGGCCAGGCGCTCGAGGCGCTCGTGCGATTCGGTGGCCAGGATCAGGGCGGGGTCGCGGCCCTCGAAGTCGACGCCCTCGGGGTCGAGGCGACGGAACAGGTCGTGGGCCCTCTGGTCGTCGGCCCACCCGAGGTTCATGGCGACGGCTCGGAGCGGCTCGAGCTGCGGGGGCAGCTCGGATACGACGGTGAACGTGTGGACGGCCTTCATGGGCGGGACCGTACAGCGACTCGAAGGGGTTCCGGAACGGGCATCACCGATGATCGGCGGCCCCCGGCGAAGGCTTTACGCGCCCGAAACCGACGGTTCGCTCACGCGTCCATCGAGAACGGTGTCTGGGCCAGTCCGTCGGTGAGGTCCATGATCGAGTCGAGGTTCGCGACGATGTCCTCGGGAGTGACGACCCCGCTGTCCTTGGTCAGACCGACCGAGCGGACGAGGGCGAGCCGGTAGATGCGCTGCATTCCGGCGATGAGCACCTCGCCCTCGAGCTCGCACGACTCGTGGGCGAGGAACCCGACGGCAGGGGCGGCGTGGCGGGGGTGGAGCATCTCCCGGAAGGCGTCGGCCGCTCCCTCGGGCATGTTCGGGTCGGCCTCGATGGCCTTGGCCCGGCCCTCGGACATGCGGGTGGCGGCGCGAGGGGCGATGGCGTTGACGCGGATCCCGAGGGGGCGTCCCTCCTGGGCCAGCTCCTTGGTGAAGCTGAAGATCGCGCCCTTGGCGGTGGCGTAGTTCGCTGAGCGGTCCACGTTGCCGATCACCGACTCCGACGCGGTGTTCACGATGCGGCCGTAACCCGCCGCCACCATGTGCGGCCACGCCGCCCGGCACGTGTGCAGGGTGCCGAAGAAGTGCACGTCGAGCATGCTCTGGTACTGGGCGGGCTCGAGCTCGTCGAAGAACCCGGGGTCGAAGGTGCCGGCGTTGTTCACCAGGATGTCGAGCTTCCCGTAGGTGTCGAGAGCGGTCTGCACTATCGAGGCGGCTCCCGCCGGGTCGGAGACGTCGGCGTAGCAGGCGACCGCCTCACCGCCGTCCGCCGCCACCTCGGCGACGGCCTGGTCGGCCGGCGTGGTGTCGGCGCCGCCACCAGCGATGGCGCCGCCCAGGTCGGCGATGACGACCTTGGCGCCGCGCTCGGCGAGGATGCGGACGTGCTCCCGCCCGATGCCGCGGGCCCCTCCGGTGACGATGGCGACGCGGCCGTCGTAGCGCAGCTGGTCCATTCGGTCTCCCCCTCGTGCTCGGTCCGCCTCCGGCGGAACGGGGAGGACCGTAGCGGCCCCCCGTTCTGGCACGCGAAACGTGCGGGCGTCCGCACGATCCGCGTGCCAGAAC
>DATDIY010000228.1:0-6520 GCA_036520815.1 Acidimicrobiales bacterium | reverse complement strand
TGCGCCTCGTCGAGGGTGCGTTCGCCGACACCGTGGTGCACGTCCGCGGCAACGAGATCAGCCTCGACGGTCCGGGGGCCGAGCCGGCCGGCCGGCTGTTCGAGGAGCTGGTGCTGCTGCTCCAGCAGGGCCAGACCCTCGAACCCGCGGTGGTGCGGCGCACGATCGACATGATCCACGCCGACGAGCGCCCGTCGGAGGTGCTGTCGAAGGAGGTGCTGCGCTCGACGCGCGGCCGTTCCATCCGACCCAAGACCTCCGGCCAGAAGCGCTACGTCGACGCCATCAACGAGAACGTCATCACCTTCGGCGTCGGCCCGGCGGGCACCGGCAAGAGCTGGCTGGCGGTCGCCATGGCCGTGCAGTCCCTGCAGGCCAAGGAGGTCGACCGCATCATCCTCACGAGGCCGGCGGTCGAGGCGGGGGAGCGGCTCGGCTTCCTCCCCGGCGACCTGATGGCCAAGGTCGACCCCTACCTGCGTCCGCTCTACGACGCCCTCTACGACATGGTCGAGACCGAAGGGGCCCAGCGCCTCCTCGACCGCGGCACCGTCGAGGTGGCGCCACTGGCGTTCATGCGGGGGCGCACCCTGAACGGCAGCTTCATCATCCTCGACGAGGCTCAGAACACCACGCCCGAGCAGATGAAGATGTTCCTCACCCGGATCGGCTTCGGGTCGAAGGCGGTGATCACCGGCGACACCACCCAGGTCGACGTGCCCGGCGGGCGTAGCGGCCTGGCCGGTCTCGAACCGGTCCTGTCGGGCATCGACGGGCTGGCGTGGGTGCGCCTGGGCAGCGGCGACGTCGTGCGTCATCGCATCGTCCAGGACATCGTGAACGCCTACGAAGCCGACGCCACCAGGCGAGCGGCACCGTCCGACTCCTGAGCGCGGCTCGCCTACGCTCGTGGCTGCGATGAGCGAGCCTCCGAGATCCCGGCGACCCCGCCGCCGCGGACCGGCCGACGGCGACGTGACCGTCTTCGTCGCGGACGAGCAGGCGGCGTGCCCGGTCGACACCGAGCGATGGCAGACGCTGGCGGTGGCGGTGCTCGACTCCGAAGGGGTGCAGGGCGAGTGCGAGCTCTCCGTGCTGTTCGTCGACGAGGCCACCATCGCCGACCTCAACCGGCGGTTCATGGACCACGAGGGCCCGACCGACGTGCTGTCGTTCCCGATCGACGGCGAGGCCAATCCGCCGGGCCGCTGGCCCGACAACGGTGGCCCCGGGCCCGACCGGCTCGACGACGACCTCGAGGACCTGCCGCTGCTGCTCGGTGACGTGGTGGTGTGCCCGGCCGTCGCCGACCGCAACGCCGTCGGCCATGCCGGTTCCTACGACGACGAAGTCGCTCTGCTCGTCGTGCACGGCATCCTGCACCTGCTGGGCATGGACCACGCCGACGACGCCGGCCGCACCGCCATGCAGGACCGTGAGCGCGAGCTGCTCGCCGCGCACCACGGACACCTCGCCGCCGATCCTTGGGCGGCCCTCGCCGCCGAGCAGGTCAGTGGGACGGGCACCGAAGCGGGGAGCGCCCCGTGACGACATCGCAGACGGTGATGATCGCCGTCATCTTCGTCATGTTGCTGGCGTTGGTCTTCCTCGCGCTCGCCGAGACGGCGCTCACCCGCATGACCCGGACCAGGGCCCAGGCACTGGTCGAGGAGGGTCGGCCCGGGGCCAAGCGGTTGCAGAGGCTGGTCGAGCACCCCGAGCGGTTCCTCAACGTCGTGCTGCTCGTGGTGCTGGTGTGTGCGACGGTGCAGGCGACGCTGACCGGCATCGTCGCCGCCGAGCTCTTCGGCGGCTTGGGCGTCGCCATCGGCACCTTCATCAACGTCGTGGTCGTCTTCGTGCTGGCCGAGGCGGCTCCGAAGACGTGGGCCATCGAGCACCCCGACAAGGCGGCCCTGATCGCCGCCCCGCCGATCGGTGCCCTCAGCAGCTTCTGGCCGCTGCGCATCCTGTCCCGAGGGCTCATCGGTCTCACCAACGTCATCCTCCCGGGCAAGGGCCTGAAGGAAGGTCCGTTCGTCTCCGAGGAGGAGCTGCTCGCCATCGTCGGGGCGGCCGCCGACGAGGAGGTGATCGAGCAGGAGGAGCGCGAGCTCATCAGCCAGATCATCGAGTTCGGCGACACCATCGTGCGTGAGGTCATGGTGCCTCGACCCGACATGATCACCGTCGACAGCGACTTCCGGGTCGCCGACGTGATGGAGGTCGTGCTGCTCAACGGCCGCAGCCGGGTGCCGGTGTGCGGCGAGGGCATCGACGACATCGTCGGCGTCGTCTACGCCCTCGACCTCATGCGGGCCGAGCGCGACGGCCGCGACGACGAGATGGTCACGGTCTTCCTGAGGGAGGCCCGGTACGTGCCGGAGACGAAGCGGATCGCCGCCCTGCTCCCCGAGATGCAGGCCCAGCAGTTCCACATGGCGATCGTCGTCGACGAGTACGGCGGCACGGCGGGGCTGGTCACGATGGAGGATCTGATCGAGGAGCTCGTGGGCGAGATCGTCGACGAGTTCGACCGCGAGGACCCCCTCACCGAGGTCCAAGCCGACGGGAGCGTGAACGTGCAGGCGAAGCTGCCGGTCGACGAGGTCAACGAGCTGCTCGACGCCGAACTGCCCGAGGGTGACTGGGACACGATCGGCGGCCTGATGTTCCACCTGCTCGGTCACGTCCCCGACGAGGGCGAGAGTGCGGACGTGGCCGATCATCGACTCTGGGCCGACCGGGTGCAGGGGCGCCGCATCGAGATCGTGCGCATCGCTCGGCTGGTGGAGCGTCGTCGCGACGACGAGGACGATCGCGACCGCCGGACCGGCGCGGTCGGTGGCGAACAGGCACGCGACGCCCGGGAGACTGCGCCGTGAGGTCAGGATTCGTCTCGATCGTCGGACGCCCGAACGTGGGCAAGTCGACGCTGGTGAACCGGATCCTCGGTACCAAGGTCGCCATCACCTCCGACAAACCCCAGACCACCCGGTCCCAGGTGCGCGGCATCCTCAACCGACCCGAGGCCCAGGTGGTGTTCGTCGACACGCCCGGCATCCACAAGCCCCGCACCCTGCTCGGCGAGCGTCTCAACGCCACCGCCACCGAGGCCACCTCGGGAGTCGACGTCGTGTGCCTCGTGGTCGACGCCACCGCTCCGATCGGGCCCGGCGATCGCTTCGTGGCCGAACGGGTGCCCGCCGACGCCGTCATCGTGGTGAACAAGACCGACGCCGCATCACCCGATGAGGTGCTCCAGCAGCTGGCCAAGGCGGCCGCGCAGCTCGACCGCTCGGCCTACTTCCCGGTGTCTGCCCTCACGGGTGCCGGGGTCGATGCCCTGGTCGAGGAGATCGTGAGTCGGCTGCCCGATGGTCCGGCCTGGTACCCCCTCGACACCGTCACCGACGTGCCCGAGGCGTTCTGGGTCGCGGAGCTCGTCCGCGAGCAGCTCCTCGCCGTCACCCACGACGAGCTGCCTCATTCGATCGCGACGCGGGTCGTGGAGTGGGAGTGGCCGCGCATCCGGGTCGAGATCCTCGTCGAGCGCGACTCGCAGAAGGGCATCGTCATCGGACGCAAGGGCTCCGTGCTCAAGCAGGTCGGCATCGCCGTTCGCGAGCAGCTCCCCGAGGGGGCGTTCCTCGAGCTGTTCGTCAAGGTCGACAAGGACTGGCAGCGCCGGGCCCAGGCGCTCGACCGCCTCGGCTTCTGAGCGGGCCGGGCCCGAGCGGTAGCGTCGCTCCGATGCGGCGAGCGGACAAGGTCGAGCGGATCGGGGCGGTGCTCGACGAGCTCTATCCCGAGCCTCCGATCCCGCTCGACCACACCGATCCCTACACGTTGCTGGTAGCTGTCGCCCTGTCGGCCCAGACCACCGACAAGAAGGTCAACCAGGTCACCCCGGCCCTGTTCGCCGAGGCCAGCACTCCGGAGGAGATGGTCGAGCTCGGGCCCGAGCGCATCCTCCAGCTCATCCGCGAGATCGGGTTGGCGCCGACCAAGGCCAAGAACCTCTGGCTGGCGGCCGCGCAGATCATCGACGCCGGCGGTGAGATCTATCCGGACTGGGCCTTCCTCGAATCGCTCGCCGGTGTCGGGCACAAGACGGCGAGCGTCGTGATGGCCCAGGCGTTCGGGGTCCCCGCCTTCCCGGTCGACACCCACATCCACCGCCTCGCCCGCCGCTGGGGACTGTCCGACGGGAGCTCGGTGGAGCGCACCGAGCGAGACCTCAAGAAGGCCTTCGCCGAGGACACCTGGAACCGTCGGCACCTTCAGATCATCTTCTTCGGCCGCGAGTACTGCCCGGCCCTGCGTCACGACCTGGTCGAGTGCCCGATCTGCTCGTTCGCCGCCAGCAAGAAGCAGATCTCGGCGGAGGCCGCCACCGCCCGCAAGCCCCGCCGCGTCACCTCCCCCTGACCCGAAGCTGGTACGCCTGGCGCGCTCCGGCGATGCGGGACGTACCAGCTTCGGAGACGGAGACGGGTTAGCGCAGGGAGCGGAGGAACTCCTCGACCTCGGCCCGGTTGCGGGTGCGGCGCATCGGGGGCAGCGCGTTCACGACGTCCCAGCGGTACTTGGCGTTGGTCGCCAACCTGGGGTCGAGCACGGCGACGACCCCGCGATCGCTGGTGGTGCGGATGAGGCGGCCGGCGCCCTGCGCCAACAAGGTGGTGGCCCGGGGGAGATCGACCAGGCGGAAGGCGTCGGCCCGGGCCCGCTCCCGCCGGGCCTGCAACAGGGGGTCGTCGGGTCGGGGGAACGGAAGCCGGTCGATGGTGACCAGGGTGAGGGTGTCGCCGGGGACGTCGACGCCCTGCCAGAAGCCCATGGTGGCGAACAGGCACGTCTCGGATTCGGCGCTGAACCGGGCGATGAGGGCGGGCTTGGGGAGGTCGTCCTGGGCGAGGATCTCCACTGCCAGCCGCGGGCGGAGCGCCTCCACGGCCGCCTTCAACGCCCTGTAGCTCGTGAACAGGGCCATCGTCCGGCCGCCGGCCGCCTCGATGAGCGCGGCCAGCTCGTCGTGGACCGCAGGATCGAAGGCCGCTGAGCGCGGGTCGGGCAGGTGGGCGGCGCAGTAGAGGAGGGCCTGAGTGGGGAAGTCGAACGGGCTGCCCACGTCGATGCGCTCGAACGGGGTCGCCCCCAGCCCGACCTGGTCGGGCATGGCCGCCGGGAGCGTGGCACTGGTGAGCACGGCCGTGGTGGTCGACCACAGCGACTCGGCCAGCAGCTCGCCCACGTCGACGGGTGCCACCCGCAGCACGGGGTTCTCCTCGGTGCCCTCGACCCACGAGACCTCGTCGACCCGAACCTCCTGCACAGCGTCGATGTCGTCGACGAGCGATGTGGCCGCCTGGATGGCTCGCAGCTTGCGGGCGGCGACGTCGCCGGGGCCCTCGTCGGGCACCTTCCGCAACGCGGTCATCGCCGGCTCCAGCCGCGACCGGGCGAGGCTCAGGACCGCGGCGGGCTCGCCGTCGAGGCGGCCCCGGAGGCGACGGCCGCGCTCGTCGACCAGCGCGGCGCGCCACCGCGATCCCAGCTCGTCGATCCCTTCCACCAGCGCGGCGTCGTCGACGATGGCGCCGATGGCGCGGGCCAGGGCGGTGAAGCGACCGGCGGTCATCTCCACCCCGGAGGTGGCGGCGATGGTGTCCTCGAGCTGGTGGGCCTCGTCGAGCACCACGACCTCGTGGTCGGGGAGAACGGCGCCGCCGGTGGCCAGGTGCAGGCCGTACAGGTGGGTGTTGACCACCACCACGTCGGCGTCGGCCGCCGCCCGCCGGGCCCGTTCGGCGAAGCACTCGTCGCCCTTGGGGCACTTGCCGGCACCAGGGCACTCCCGCGGTCCGACGCTGACCGCCGCCCACGCCCGGTAGGAGGGTTCGTGGTCGAGCTCGGCGCGATCCCCCGTCTCGGTGGTGCCAGCCCACCGCGCCAATGCCTCGACCTCCTCCGTCGGCGGCTTCGGCCCCACGTCGAGAGCGAGCTGCTCGCCACCGGCGACCTCCCGCACCCGCTGGAGGCACACGTAGTTGGAGCGCCCCTTGAGGACCGCGAAGTCGAACGGCTGGTCGAGGTGCTCGGCGAGGAAGGGCAGATCCTTCCCGGCGAGCTGGTCCTGGAGGGCCTTGGTAGCGGTGGCCACCACCACCTTCTGGCCCGAGAGGATGGCGGGGACGAGGTAGGCGAACGTCTTCCCGGTTCCGGTGCCTGCCTGGGCGACCAGGTGACGGCCGTCGACGATCGCCCGGGCGACGGCCTCGGCCATCTCGATCTGGCCGCTGCGGACCTCGCCCTCGGGGAGCGCCTCGGTGATCCCCTCCAACGCCGCCCGGGTGTTGGCGACGAGGCGATCTGAGGGGGCCATGAGGCCGCTGATGGTACCGGTGGGTCCCGAAGGCCGGCGGTAACCTCCGGCTGGTGGACGTCCCTGGCATCGACCCCGACCGCATTCCGACTCACGTGGCGGCGGTCATGGATGGCAACGGCCGCTGGGCCC
>DATDIY010000227.1:0-17658 GCA_036520815.1 Acidimicrobiales bacterium | reverse complement strand
GCCACCAACCCGCGCGAGGCCTTCTTCGCCCTGGGCACGTTCGCCCTCGACGAGTCGTACCGCTCCGGGCACGAGCCCGGGCTCTCCGAAGGCCCCCAGCAGGACGGCATCGCAGGCCGGTTCGACGACTGGGTCGCGCAGAACCCCGCGCATCGGGGAGCGGAGACGTTGCGCCTCTGCGTCGACGTCGGCCTGAAGGCCGGTTTCGACCCCGACGCATGGGTCTACGAGCTCGTCGACGGCATCATCGGCGACCACTACCCCACCCCCGACCGCATCGCCCCCCACGTCGAGCAGGTCGTCAGTCGCTACCTGACCCGCGAGCTCTGCGCCGGGGAGGAGCTCGCCAGCCAGCTCCACCTGTTCGCGACCGAAGGCGGGTCGGCGGCCATGTGCTACCTGTTCGACTCGCTCAACATCAATGGGGTGCTTCCGACCGGTTCGAAGGTGGCGCTCATGGTCCCGGCGTTCACCCCGTACCTGGAGATCCCCCGGCTCCCCCGCTTCGGGTACGAGATCGTCGAGGTGGTCGCCGACGGCCGCGACGCCGAGGGCAACCACACGTGGCAGTTCAGCGACGCCGAGCTGGAGAAGCTGGCCGATCCCGATGTCGCTGCCCTGTTCGTGATCAACCCGTCGAACCCGCCGTCGGTGATGCTCTCGGACCACACCCTCGACCGGCTCACCACCATCGTCGCCGAGCACAACCCGACGCTGGTGATCGTCACCGACGACGTCTACGCCACGTTCGTCGACGGTTTCCGCTCGATCGTGACGGTGCTGCCCTCGAACACGATCGTCGTGTACTCGTTCTCCAAGCTCTTCGGTGCCACCGGCTGGCGGCTCGGCGTCGTCGGGATGTGCGACGACCACGTGGTCGATCGCATCATCGCCGGCCACTCCACCGGTATGCGATCGGCCCTGCGGGAACGGTACGAGACCATCACCCACGACGCCCGAAGCCTCCGGTTCATCGACCGGATGGTGGCCGACTCGCGGTTGGTGGCCCTCAACCACACGGCGGGCCTCTCCGGCCCACAGCAGGTGCAGATGGTGCTCTTCGCCGCCACCGAGCTGGCCGACGAGCTCGACAGCTACGAGGACCGCTGCCGCGAGATGCTCGCCTCGCGCCTGCGCTGCCTCTATGCCGCACTGGGGATCGACCTCGACCCCGACCAGTTCCGGGCCGGCTACTACGTCGAGCTCGACATGGCCTGGTGGGCCCGCCACCGCTACGGCCCCGAGTTCGCCGACCGCCTCGTCGGCACCGCCGACTCCGCCGGGCTCGTGTGCGACCTCGCCGCTCACGCCGGAATCGTCGTGCTCGACGGCGGCGGGTTCGGCAGCGACGACCTGTCGATTCGGATCTCGCTCGCGAACCTCCGCGACGCCGAGTACTCCGAGCTCGGCGAGCGCATCGTCGCCCGGTTCGACGCCTATCAGAATGCCTGGTTCGGGGTGGGCCCGACCGGCCCCGCGGGCGGTGCCGACGGGTCCTCTGACCACTACGGTTCCCGTCAGCCATCCGACGACGAGGAGTCGACGTGAGCACCACTCCCGAGCCTGCCGCCGCCACCGCCGCCGAGGCGGTCCTCACGCCGCCCGAGCCTGTCGCCGCCGTCACTCCCGAGGCGGCCGACGAGAAGATGCCGATCACGCCGGAGCGCACCGCCGAGCTCGACCAGGTCGCCGGCGCCTACATGGCTCGCATCACGTCGCTCGACGTGGCGTCTCCCGAGTTCGCGGCCGCCACCGACGAGCTGCGGGCGATCGGCGACGAGGAGATGCGCGAGAGCGCCCAGGCCTCGAACCGGCTGCTCGACACGCCGGTGCGGGCCATGAAGGGCGACGACGGCACCGCCAAGGTCGCCTCGACCCTGACCGAGCTCCGGCGCACGATCGAGGACCTCGACCCCGCACAGGCCACCGGCGTGAAGAAGCTGCTGGGCCTCATTCCGTTCGGCGACAAGCTCCGCGACTACTTCCGCAAGTACGAGTCGGCGCAGAGCCACCTCGACGCCATCGTCAACGCCCTCTACGACGGCAAGGACGAGCTGCTCGCCGACAACGTCGCCCTCGAGACCGAGCGGCGGAACCTGTGGGAGTCGATGGGCCGCCTCCGGGAGTACGCCTACATCACCAGCGCCCTCGACAAGGCGGTCGAGGCGGAGATCGCCAAGGTGCAGACCACCGACCCGAACCGCGCCGCCAAGCTCCGTGACGAGGTCCTGTTCTACGTGCGCCAGAAGCACACCGACCTGCTCACCCAGCTGGCCGTCAGCATCCAGGGCTACCTCGCCATCGACCTGGTGAAGCGCAACAACGTCGAGCTGGTCAAGGGCGTCGACCGGGCGACGACGACCACCCTCGCCGCCCTGCGCACAGCAGTGATCGTCGCCCAGGCCCTCACGCACCAGAAGCTGGTCCTCGACCAGATCACGGCGCTCAACACGACCACGGAGAACATGATCGCCGGCACCTCGAAGATGCTGAAGGAGCAGGGCGCCGAGATCCACGCCCAGGCCTCGAGCGAGATGGTCTCCGTCGAGACGCTCAAGGCCGCCTTCGCCGACGTCTACGCGGCCATGGACGCCGTCGACACGTACAAGGCCCAGGCGCTGCAGTCGATGGCCCAGACGGTGAGCGCCCTCGAGACCGAGGTCGCCGGCGCCCGCAAGTACCTCGACCGGTCGGGCACCCCCGACCAGTGATCGTCGCCGGCATCGTCGCCGCAGTGGTGGCGATCGGCGCCGCCGCCACCGGGCTCGTGGCCGCCCGGCGCCGAGGTCGTCCGGGAGCGCGGCCCGCCCCGCCCGAGCCCCAGGACCTCGGGGGCGGCCTCCACGAGCTCGCCGATCGGGTTCGGCCGTCAGTGCCACCGGCGGTGGTCGCCCGGGTCGACCGCATCGCGACCACCGTCGACGAGATCGAGCCCCGGCTCGACGGCATGGGCTTCGCCAGCGTCGACGCCCACGCCGTGGTGCGAACCGCGACCTCTTACGTGCCCGAGGCGCTCGAGGCCTACATGCGCCTTCCCCGGAGCTTCGCCGACACCCGCAAGATCCAGGGCTCGAAGACCGCCCTGGCGATTCTCTGCGACCAGCTCGACCTGCTCGCCTCCAAGATGGACGACGTGCACGACGCGGTCTACCGCCGCGACGCCCAGGCCCTCATCCAGCACGGCCAGTTCCTCCAGGCCCGGTTCTCCACCGGCGCCGACCTGCTCGGCCCGGCCCAGGGCCAGACGTGAGCGGGCGGACGGGCACGAGCCGATGAGCAGCAGCAACGCCGTCGCCGCCCTGGCCGAGGCCGTCGCTGCGGCCGGAGGGCCCTCCCCCGCACTGGCCGAGCTGTGCGCCACGGTCGCGCTGTCCAACGACGGTGGCGCCGAGACGGCGTGGCGCGAGGTCTTCCCCGACGAGCAGCGCTCGATGGCAGTTGCGGCGGGGATGGCCGACCTGCTGGCGGCCTCCGGTGCCGACGAGCGGTGGCGCCGCCTGGCCCGACCGTGCGTCTACGCCGCCGCCCAGCTCGGCAACCCGACCCTAGAGAGCCTGCTGAGCGCGGGTCGGGTCGCGGGCCGGTTGGCGGCGGGTGACGCACCCACCGGTGGCACCGAGCCGCTCACCGCCGTGCTCGACGACCTGGCCCGCGTGACCGACCGCCTCGGCGGCCTCGGGGGCCCGACCGTCGGTGGCACATCTGCGGTGGCTGCCACGGCCGAGCCCGGGACACCGGCGGCGGCGCCGGTGGAGGCAGAGCCGCCCCGGACGCTCGATGAGCTCCTCGCCGAGCTCGACGAGCTGATCGGGCTGGCCGAGGTGAAAGCCGAGGTCCACGCCCAGGCCCAGCTCCTGCGGGTCGCCGGTCTGCGTCGCGACGCCGGACTGGCCACCAGCGACATCACCCGCCATCTCGTGTTCGTCGGGAACCCCGGCACCGGCAAGACCACCGTCGCCCGGCTGGTGGCCGAGATCTACCGGGCCACCGGCGTCCTGCCGACGGGCCACCTGGTGGAGGTCGACCGCTCGGAGCTCGTCGCCGGCTACGTGGGCCAGACCGCCATCAAGACGGCGCAGGTGATCGACTCCGCGGTGGGAGGCGTGCTGTTCATCGACGAGGCCTACGCCCTGGCCGACGACGACTTCGGCTCGGAGGCGGTGGAGACGCTGGTGAAGGGTATGGAGGACCACCGGGAGGATCTCGTGGTCATCGTGGCCGGCTACCCCGCACCCATGGAGCAGTTCGTGTCGGTCAACCCCGGCTTGCGCAGCCGGTTCCGCAAGACGATCACCTTCGCGGACTACTCGGTCGACGAGCTCGTGGCCATCTTCGACCAGATGGCCGGCAAGGCCGACTACACACCCACGGACGAGTGCCGCGATCGCCTCCGCGACCTCGCCATCGCCGAAGAGAGGAATGAGGGCTTCGGCAACGCCCGCTGGGCGCGGGGCCGTCTCGAGACGGCGATGGTCAACGCCGCCTGGCGCTTGCGTGACGTCGACGCCCCCTCTGTCGAGGACCTCCGCCACCTCGAGCCCGCCGACCTGACCGACGGACCGCGTGAACCGACCCCGGAGCCCACATGACCTCCATCGCCAGCCCACCTCAGCAGGCGCCCCCTCCGGCCTCGGCGTCCGACCTGCCCGACGCCCCGGTGCCGGCGAGCACCCGGCCCACGCCGGTCACCCTCCGGCGCCTGGCGGTGGCGTGCGTGGTCACCGCGATCCTCGCCGGGATCTTCATCTCCGTCGCCAGCTTCCAGCGGGCCAGCCGCCTCAACGATGCGGCAGCCAAGACCCAGCAACTCGTCGTGCTGACCGATGCCCGTAGCCAGATGGCGGCCGCCCACGCCGCCGCCACCCGCGCGTTCCTCGTCGGGGGCGTCGAGGACGCCGAAGGTCGCGACGCCTACCTCGCCGCCGTCGACGCGGCCACGTCCGATCTCAACGCGGCGGCGGCCAGCGGCATCGGCGACACCGCCGCCATCGCCTCGATCGCCGAGGGCGTCGGCGCGTACCGGGGCACCATCGAGTACGCACGAGCCCTCAACCGCCAGAACCTCCCGCTCGGGTCCGCCTACCTGCGCTCGGCCGGCGACGGCCTGGCCACCGAGGTCGTCGAGCCCCTCGATGCCGAGATCGCCTCGGTCCGGGGTTCGATCCAGACCAACGCTCCGCCCGTCACGGTGGCCCTGGCGACGATCGCCGTGCTCGCCTTCGCCGCCTGCTTCGTCTGGAGCTCCGTTCTGCTCCTCCGCCACACCCGGCGCTACCTCAACGTGGGCGTGGTCCTGGGCGGCGGACTCGTGGTGGTGGTTCTGCTCGCCTTCCTCGTCGCCACCGTCGGGATCACCTCCACCGTCAATGACGCGGTCGACGGGCCGCTGCGCGACACCACCCAGATCGCGCAGGCGCGCGCCGACGTGTTCGACGCCCGGAGCTCGATGAACCTCGCCCTCATCGCCCGGGGATCGGGGGCCACCTTCCTGGCCCGAGTCGACGACGACCTGGCCGATGCCCGCACCCGCCTGGGGAGCGTCGTCGGCACCGACGGCAACCGGCTCGACACCGCCCTCGAGGACTTCTCCGAGCAGCTGCAGGTGGTGCGCGACGCCGACTCCGGCGGCGACTACGCCGAGGCCGTCCGCCTCGCCACCGTGCGCGACGAGGGGGTGGGCCCCGCCTTCGACGCGTTCGACCAGGTGAGCGCCCAGGTGCTTGCCGCCCGGGCCGCCGAGGCCGACGACGCCCTCACCTCGGGTCGACCGTGGCTGCTCGTCCTCACGGTGGCGGCGGTCCTGGCCGGCGTGCTCGGCGCCGCCGCCGCCTGGTCCGGCATCGGCCAGCGTCGCAAGGAGTACATGTGACCACCTGCCGTCGCACCGCCGCCCTGCTCGTCACCCTGGCCGTCGTGCTCGGCCTGCTGGCGAGCTGTTCCAACGACCCTGCCGCCGAAGAGCCAGGCGCAGAGTCGACCACCACGACCACGGCCGCACCGAGCGGTCCGGCGCCCGACTGCGCCCCGGTCACGGCCTCGTTCGCACCCGGGGGGCCGCGCCCAGCACCGAACCAGATGCCGGACGGCACCAAGATGAAGGAGATCCAGGATCGGGGCCGCCTCATCGTCGGTGTGAGCGCCGACAACCTGCTGTTCGGCTCAGAGAACCCGGAGACCGGACAGATCGAAGGCTTCGACATCGACATGGCCCGTGAAGTCGCTAGGGCGATCTTCGGCAACCCCGACCAGATCCAGTACGTCGTCATGTCGTTTGCGCAGCGCATCCCCGCCTTGCAGGACCGGAGCGTCGACATGGTCGCCGACGTCATGACCATCAACTGCGCCCGCTGGCAGATCATCAACTTCTCCACCGAGTACTACACGGCTGGCCAGACGATCCTCGTCGCCGCCGACAGCGGTATCACGAGCATCCGCCAGCTGGCCGGCCAGAAGGTGTGCGCCCCGGCCCGCTCCACCAGCGCCGAGCAGCTCGAGAAGCCGGAGAACTCAGAGATCGAGGCCGTGATCGTCCCCACCTCCTCGGACTGCATGGTGGCGTTCCAGTCGGGCCAGGTGGTGGCCCTCGCCGGCGACGACACGGTGTTGGCCGGCTACGCCGCCCAGGACCCGTACGCCAAGCTCGTCGACGAGCGCTACACCGTGGAGCCCTACGGTCTGGGCTTCAACCAGGCCGACGTCGACTTCACCCGGTTCGTCAACTCGGTGCTGGAGGACATGCGCACCGACGGCACCTGGACGACAATTTACGAGCGCTGGTTCCCGCCACCGCCAGCTGCACCACCACCGCCGGCCGCCATGTACGGACGCGCCCTGCCATGACGAACGGGACCGACGCGGGCCTGCGCATCGCGAGCGCCGAGCGGCAGCCCCTCGGGGCCTTCCCGCCCGCGCCCGGTTCGCTCACGGGCCCGCCCGGTCCCGGCGCCGCCCAGCAGTGGCTGACGGCCGCCCAGCGCTGGCTCGCCACCGCCGGCGCCGTGGTGGCCCGCCTCGACGCCGACGCCGCTGCAGCGACGAACCCCGACGCCCACTCGGCCGACCTCGTGCTGGCCGTGACCCTCACCCAGACCGTCACCGAGCGCCTCCGGGCCGTCGCCGACGCGCTGGGGCAGGGCGACGTCGCCGCCCTCGGGGAGCTGTGCCACGGGCGTCGACCGGTCGGCCCCAACCTCACCGGTGCCGCTGGCGGCTTCAACGTCGCCGAGGCTGCCGGCCTGCTCGGCGCCGTCCTCGACCGCCTGGCGGCTGCGGTGGCAGCCGACGCGGTGGTCGCCTCGGGCGTCGCCGCCACCCTCGGAGCCCTCCAGACCCGCATCGTGCAGCTCGGCCAGGTGGCGGCCACGACCGGCCTCGATGTCGATGCTCGAGGTTGGGAGCGAGACCTCGACGATGCCATCGCCTCGCAGGACCCGGCGCTCATCCGGAGCGTCGTGGCCGAGGTGGCCCGCCGGGTCGCCATGTTCGAGCAGGCGGTCGCCCAGGTCGCCGACGACCAGCAACGAGCCCGCGCCGCCGCCACCGCTGCGGCCGCCACCAGGGGTCGCGCCGCCGACCTCCGCCAGGAGGTGCTCGCCCTCGCCGCGGAGGCCGCCGAGAAGATCGCCGACCCTCCCCGGCTCGGGATCCCCGATCCCGACGCTCTCGGCCCGGTGCCCGTGATGCCCACCGCGAACGACCCCGGGGGGTGGGCCGAGGTCGCCGTCGCCCTCGAGGACCACCTCCTCCGCGCCAACCGGGTCGTCGCCGCCCTCGAGCTCGCCGAGGCGCGCTATCGAAGCGTCCTCGACGGTCGTGATGCCCTGAGAGGCCTGCTCGGCGCCTATCGCGACCGCCAGCTGAGGAGAACGGGGAGCCGCGACCTCGACGCCGCCTACCGCGCCGCCCACGACTCGGTGTGGACCGCACCGTGCGACCTCGACACCGCCCGACGCCTCGTCGACGCGTACGTCACCGCGGTGCGCGCGACCACACCACCGACCCCACCGACCACTGGCCCGCTCGCTCCCGGACCTGACGATCCGGGCCCGTGGGAAGGAACAACGACGCCATGACCTGCACGCAACCGGGCTGCACCGGCTCCATCGACGGCGGCTACTGCGACGTCTGCGGTGCGCCCGCTCCGGAGGGCGCCTCGTCGCCGGTCCCGGGCAGCGCGGGGGCCTCCGGCCTCTCGGGTCGGGTGTCCTCGGCCACCGCGTCGGCCCGTCTCGGCTCCACCCCGCTCGGATCGGCGAGGGCTCGCGCCGGCTCGAGGCCCACCCACCGCATCGGCACCGGGTCGGCGCTCTCCAGCCGCCTCGGGGCCGGGCTCACCATCGTCGAGCCGGCGCCGGTGGCCGACCCTGCTGCTGCAGTGATGCCGAACCCCAGCGTCGCCGAATCGAAGCGCTTCTGTGCGAGCTGCGCCAAGCCGGTCGGTCGTGGCCGCGACGGACAGCCGGGTCGGCCCGAGGGGTTCTGCCCCTCGTGCGGCACCCCGTTCTCGTTCACCCCGAAGCTGCAACCGGGCGACGTGGTCGGCGGCCAGTACGTCGTGGTCGGGGCCATCGCCCACGGCGGGCTGGGATGGATCTACCTGGCCACTGACCGCAACGTGAGCGACCGCTACGTCGTCCTCAAGGGCCTCCTGAACACGGGCGACCGCGAGGCCTACGAGGCCGCCGTCGCCGAGCGCCAGTTCCTCGCCCAGGTCTCGCACCCGCTGATCGTCGAGATCTACAACTTCGCCGAGAACGACGGCGAGGGCTACACGGTCATGGAGTACGTGGGGGGCAAGAGCCTCAAGCAGCTCCTCAAGACGCGCACGCAGGCGGCGGGGCGCTACGACGCCTTCCCGGCGCCGACCGCCATCGCCTTCGTCCTCGAGGTCCTCCCCGCGTTCTCCTACCTGCACTCGTCGGGCCTGATCTACTGCGACTTCAAGCCGGACAACCTCATCCAGACCGGCGACGGGGTGAAGCTCATCGACCTGGGCGGGGTACGGCGTGCCGACGACGACCAGAGCGCGATCTACGGCACAGTCGGCTACCAGGCACCCGAGGTCCCCGCCAACGGACCGTCGGTGGCCGGCGACATCTACACGATCGGTCGCACCCTGATGGTGTGCGCCACCGAGTTCCGCGGCTACCAGGACACCTTCGTGACCTCGCTGCCCGACGTCGACAGCGTCGACCTGTTCCAGCGCTACGACTGCATGCGTCGGTTCATCACCAAGTCCTGCGCAGCCAACCCGGACGATCGGTTCGTGAGCGCGGACGAGATGCGCGACCAGCTGCTCGGGGTGTTGCGGCAGGTCGTGGCCATCGACGCCGGCACCACCGTCGCCCGCACCGCTGCCAGCTCCACGCTCTTCCTGGCTCCCGGTCTCGGGGCACTGGTGCCGCTGTTCGACCTGCCCGAGCTGATCGTCGACGCGTCGGATCCTGGTGCCGCGTGGGTCGGGCAGTTGTCGGTGGTGGAGCCAGTCGAGCGACGTCGACTGGTCGAGGAGAAGGAGGCTGACGGCACGCTGTCCGGCTCTGCCGAGCTGCACCTCGCCCTCGCCCGGGTGTGCTGCGCGCTCGACGACGCGACCGCCGCCCACACGGCCGCCGAACAGGTCCTGACCATCAACCCGTGGGACTGGCGGGGGCTGTGGATGCACGGGTTGGCCTGTCTGGTCGAGGGAGACTTCGCCGCTGCGATGGTCTCGTTCAACACGGTCGCCGACCAGATCCCGGGCGAGAGCGCGCCCCGATTCGCGCTCGGCCTCTCGGCCGAGAAGGCCGGCAATGACGCGGTCGCAGCCGAGCTCTACGCGTCGTGCGCGGCCTCCGATGCCGACTACGCGGCGTCGGCGCTCAGCGCGCTGGCCCGGGTCCGCAGCCGAGGCGGCGATCTCGACGGCGCCCTCTCCGCTCTGACCCTCGTTCCGACCACCTCGGCCAGCTACACGGGGGCGGCAGCCACAGCGGTGGAGTTGCACGTGAAGCGCTCTGCGCCCGACGACTACGCCCTGGCTGCGGCGGCCACCTCGAGGGTCACCGACGGCCGGACCCGCACTCGGCTCGAAGCGCTGGTGCTGACATCGGTGCTGCGAGCCAGGGAGGCCGGCCAGCCCGTCACGGGGCCGGTCTTCGGTGTCTCACCCGACGACGACGACGCGGTGCGGGGCGCCGCCGAGGATGCGTGGCGGAGGCTCGCCCAGCAGTGCGACGACCTCGAAGATCGTTGGCGGTGCATCGATGCCGCCAACGCGGTGCGCCCCCGGACGTTGGTGTGAGCATGGAGGCCGCTTCTCCCGCCACGCACTCCTCCGGCGCCGAGCCCCCGGAAGGAACCTGTGCTGCATGCGGCGCGCCGCTTGCCGAGGGCTTTGCCTTCTGCGAGAGCTGCGGCGCCCCGACCGGTGCGGCATCAGCGGACCCGCCCCCGTCGGCGGACGGTGCGAGCCCGGCCGCCGTGGCGCCGTCCGAGTCCGTCGACGATCCCGATGGGGCCAGCTCCCGCACCACGCTCATCGCCCATCCCGAGGACAACCCCACCCAGAGCGTGTCGCCACCGGCGGCCGGCGGGGACCGGCCGACCACCTGCACCTGTGGAGGGCGGTTCGAGGGCGGCTGGTGCGACACCTGCGGCGCACCCCAGCCCGACGAGCGGGACCACGTCGTCGTGTCCATCTCCCCCACCCTCGGCTCCGTGTCCGATCGCGGCGTCGTGCACTACCCCAACGAGGACGCCGGCACGGTGGCCGACCTCGGCGGTCCGGTGGCCTGCATCGTCGCCGACGGCGTCTCGAGCGCCGAGGGATCCCAGGCGGCGTCGGGCGCGGCCGTCGCCGCCACGTGCGCCGCGCTGGTCGAGGGCCGGTCCGAGCGGGCCGGGCCGGAGCCACCTGACTGGTTCGCCGCTCTGCGCCGCAGCCGCAGTGCTGCCGCTGCGGCTGCCTCCTCCCCCGAGGTCCGCGGCGAGGGCGAAGCCCCGTCCTGCACGTGGGTGGCGGCGGTCACCGACGGCGCCGAGGTGTGGACTGCGTGGGTCGGCGACTCCCGCACCTATCTCGTCGACGACGACGGCCATGGTCGCTGCCTGAGCACCGACCACTCGTGGGCCGCGGAGGCCATCGCCGCCGGTACGAGCCGCGACGACGCCATGGCCGATCGAAGGGCGCACATGATCACCGCCTGGCTCGGCGCCGACGCTCCCGAGATCCCCGACGCCACCGCCCGGGTGGCCGTCGAGTCGCCCGGGTGGCTGCTCGTCGTCTCCGACGGTCTCTGGAACTACTGCGACGCCGCCGACGACCTCGCCGGGCTGGTCGCACGGCTCGGCGGCCCGAACCTCGACGCCGTCGCGCTGGCCGAGGCCCTCGTGGGCTATGCCAACGCGGCGGGCGGTGCCGACAACATCACCGTCGCGGCCGCTCGCCTGAGTGGACCGGGTCCATCCGACACCCTGCCCACCGACACCCCGCCCACCGACACCCCGCCCACCGACGTGACCCACGTCGCCGGCGACCCCACTCTCCCAGGAGCCTGACGTGGCCACCTTCACCAGCGCCGTCTTCCAGAACGAGTTCCTCACCGAGGGCGCCGACCAGGTCCAGGCCGTCGTAGAGGTGACCTGCGCCGACGCCGGCAAGGCCGGTGACCAGGGCGCGGTCGGCGAGATCATCATCGTCGACTCCTCTGGTTCCATGGAGGGCGACCGCATCGCGGCCGCCCGCCTCGCCGCCGTCGCCGCCCTCGAGGAGATCCCCGACGGCACCTGGTTCGCCGTGATCACCGGCACCAACGAGGCCCGGCTGGCCTACGGCAACCCCGAAGGTGGCTGGGCGCAGGCCATGGTCCAGATGACCGCTGCGACGCGCGAGGCCGCCATCACCGCCGTGCGCGGCCTCTGGGCGGGCGGCGGCACCGCGATCGGACAGTGGCTCAACGCTGCCGCCTACATCTTCGTGAACTCGCCCGTCGTGCAGCGCCACGCGCTTCTGCTCACCGACGGCAAGAACGGAGAGGCCGACTCCGTGCTCGCCAAGGGGGTGAACGCCGCCACCGGCGTCTTCCAGTGCGACTGCCGCGGTGTGGGCGCCGACTGGAACGTGCCCGAGCTGCGCCGCATCGCCGAGACGCTCCTCGGGTCGGTCGAGCTCATCTCCGACCCCAAGGACATGGCCGAGGACTTCCGCTCGGTGATGCGGGCGGCGGCGTCGCGCGGCGTCCCCGACGCCTCCCTGCGGGTGTGGGTGCCCGTGGGCGGCGACGTGGTGTTCGTCCGCCAGGTCTCGCCCACCGTCGAGGACCTCACCGCCCGCGGCGTGGCCGTCGACCAGGTCAACCACGACTACCCCACCGGAGCTTGGGGCGACGAGACGCGGGAGTACCACGTCGGGGTGCGCGTCCCTGTCCAGCCGCTCGGCACGACCCGGGCCGTGGCCCGCGCCAAGGTCGTCGTCGCCGGCACCCCGGTCTCCGACGCGGTGATCACCGCCACGTGGAGCGACGACGCCACGCTCACCACCAGGATCGCGCCCGAGATCGCCCACTACACCGGGCAGACGGCGCTGGCCGCGGCCATCCAGGAGGGCCTCGCGGCGAGGGCGGCAGGCGACGACGCGTCGGCCACGGTGAAGCTGGGCGAAGCAGTGCGGCTGGCGGCCGAGACGGGCAACGACGACGCGACCAACCGGCTGCGCAAGGTGGTCGACATCGAGGAGAGCGGGACGGTCCGCTTGAAGAAGAAGGTCGACGAGCTCGACGCCATGGATCTCGACACCTCCTCCACCAAGACCACCCGGGTGAAGAAGTGAGCGTCACCTGCCCCGACGGGCACACCTCCACGGCCACCGACTTCTGCGACGTCTGCGGAGCCCCCATCGCGGCGGGTGGCGCGGCACCGGCTGCCGGCGCGCCCGCGACCGGACCGGTCCCCGCGGTGACCCCGACGTCCGGGTCCGCCCCTCCAGGAGCTGCCCCTGTAGAAGCCGCCCCCGCAGCCTCCACACCAGCACCAGCGACTTCCACCACCCTGTGTCCAGGCTGTGGCACCGCCGTGAGCGTCGATGCCCTCTTCTGTGAGGGCTGCGGCCGCGACATGGTCACCGGCCAGATGCCCGGGTCGGTCGCCGCTCCGAACACGGGTGGGGTGGGGGCGCCGGCCGCCGCCAAGCCGAGCACCGGTTGGCTCGCAGAGGTCTGGGTCGACGAGGAGTGGTTCGCGGCCCGTGGCGAGGGCCGGTGCCCCACCGTCGGCGAGCCGAGGACCTTCCCGGTCGCCGATGGATCGCTGATCGGCCGCGCCTCGAAGTCCCGCAACATCGATCCCGACGTGGACTGCTCCGCGGACGGATCGGTCTCGGGCCGCCAGGCTGTGCTCGGGTTCGACGGGACCCGGTGGACGATCACCGACCTCGGGTCCACCAACGGCACCTTCGTCGCCCATCCCGGGGCGCCGCTCCCGGTCGACCCGATCGACCCGAACACCCCGATCGAGCTGGAGTCCGGCGACCGCGTCCTGATCGGAGCACACACACGCGTGGTGATCCGACCGGAGACCTCCGCCGAGTCCGCCGCGGCCTCCTCGGCATCCTGACAGGCGCCCTCCGCACTCGATGAACCCTGTCACCGCCGTCACCGCGTTCCTGGCGGTGTTCCCCGCGGAGCTTCCCGACAAGACGATGTTCGCCACGGTCGTCATGACCGCGCGGTTCGGGCGCCCGCGGCTGGTGTGGTTCGGGGCGACCCTCGCGTTCGCCGTACAGGTCGCCATCGCTGTCGCCATCGGGTCGGTGCTGTCGCTCCTGCCCGACCGTCCGGTGCGCCTCGCCGTCGCCGCGCTGTTCGCCACCGGTGCGGTGATCCTCTGGCGCGATGACGGCGACGAGGAGGGAGACGCCACGACCAGCGCGGCCAGGTCGTTCCCCGCCTGGCGGGTCGTCGGAACCGTGTTCGGCGTCGTCTTCCTCGCCGAATGGGGAGACCTCACCCAGCTCGCCACCGCCAGCCTGGCGGCGAGCACCGGTGACCCGCTCGCCGTCTACATCGGCTCGCTGGCCGCCCTCTCGGCAGTGGCTGCCATCGCCGCGATCGCAGGGCAGGCCCTCCTGCGGGTGCTCCCCGAGCGGGTGCTGCGCAGGGTGGCTGCCGGCATCTTCGCCGTGCTCGCCCTCGTCGCCCTCGTCGAGGCGATCCGCGGCTGAATCCTCCAGATCGTCCGGCGAGCTCGACCCCGGCCCTCCGCCGAGCGGGTACCTTCGCTCCGACATGAGCGAACAGCGATCAAGGGGTGGCAGGCGATGGGTGAGTTGAGGTTCGACGGACGATCCGTGATCGTGACCGGCGGAGGGCGCGGGTTCGGACGGTGCCATGCCCTCCTGCTGGCCTCTCGAGGCGCCCGAGTGGTCGTGGCCGACTACGGCGTCGAGGTCGACGGGACCGGCTCGTCTCCGGAGCCGGCCGAGCAGGTGGTGAAGGAGATCGAGGCCGCCGGCGGCGAAGCGGTGGCCTGCTTCGCCGACGTGGCCGTCCCGGCCGATGCCGAACGCATCGTCCAGACCGCGGTCGATGCCTTCGGCGGGGTGGACGTGCTGGTCAACAACGCAGGCATCTGGGCCGGCGACTGGTTCGACGGCCTCCCGCTCGAGCAGTTCGGGCGGATGGTCGAGGTCCACTACCTGGGCACTGTCAACACCTGCAAGGCGGCGTGGCCCCACCTGAAGGAAGCGCAGAACGGCTGCATCGTGAACACCTCCTCGGAGGCGGTGATCGGCATGGTCCCCAAGAACCCGGACTACGCCGGGGCCAAGGGAGCAGTGTTCGCTTTCACCAAGGCCCTCGCCCTCAACGGCCAGCAGTTCGGGGTGCGGGTGAACGCCATCGCCCCCCGGGGCAACACCCGCATGTCCGCGCCGGAGATCCTCGCTTTCACCATGGACGCACCGGTCGAGAACTTCCGGAACGAGTTCTTCGACAACATGAAGCCCGAATACGTGTCCCCCGCTGTCGGCTTCCTGGCCCACGAGAGCTGCACGCTCACCGGCGAGGTGCTGATGTGCGGCGGCAAGGAGGCCAAGCGCCTCGCCCTGATCGAGACCCAGGGGCTCACCTTCACCGACGATCCCACCCCCGAGGACCTCGCGAACAACGTCGAGAAGCTCATGGATCCGACCGATCCCATGATCATGACGATCAACGTCTGGGGCTGACCCGACGAGGTCGTGGTGGTGGTGTCCCTGGGGGCGCCACCACCTGCTCCGGGCGGGCGAATGGCTGCGGTGACGCGCAGTGCGGCGACTGCGCCGAGTGAGTGGGCACCCACCGCAGGACGCAACGGTGGCCTCGTCGCTAGTCGGCCACTCGGAGCGCCTCCGCAGGCAGGATCCGCGTGGCCCGGCGGGCCGGCCACAGCGCGGCCACCGCCGACGCCACCAGCGCGAGCGCGGCGATGCCGAGCACCTCGACCCAGGGGATGCCCCACTGCATCCCCTCGGCGAAGCCGGCGCCGCTGATCGCCAGCCCGTAGGAGCCGACGAAGGCGACGAGAACGCCAAGCAGGACGCCCTCCAACGCGACGAACGTCGCCTCGAACAGGAAGGCGGCGCCGACCGAGCGGGACTGGAACCCCACCGCCCGCAGGACGCCGACCACCCGCCGTCGCTCCCGCACGGCCCGGACCATGATCACGCCGATGCCGGCGATGCCCACCAGCAACCCGACCCCGACGAACTGCTGCATCAGGGTGAAGAAGCCGTTCTGTTGGACCAGGACGTTCGCGACGGTGTCCTCGACGGCCTCCGCGTCGGCGCCGTTGGCGAGGTAGCGCGAGCGGATGGCGGTGGCGAGCCCGGACGGGTCCCCCTCGGACTCGACGAAGAACCGGGATGCGACGGCCCGGCCGGCCGTCAGCTCGTCGAGACCTCCGATGCCGTAGAACGCCCCGTTGAGCAGGTAGTCGTCGTGGGCGAGGGCCGCGACCTCGACCCTTCTGTCCCGCCCGGAGACGGGGTCTCGGATCACGTAGGTGTCGCCGGGGTCGGGGGTTCCGGTGGGGGGCCCGCCACCGGAGGCGAGGAAGAACTCGTCCAGGATGATCAGATCGGGATCGGCCGCCACCGCCGCCCATGCGGCAGCATCGTCCGGATAGGGGCCTCGGTCCTTCAGTGCGGGCGGCGCGGCGAGCAGGTCCTCGCCGAAGCCGGTGACCGGCCAGTGCTGCGGGGCCTCACCGTCCGCGACGAACTCGGCGATCCCGTAGGCCAGGCCGGCCACCCTCCCGACGCCGGGTTCATCTCGGAGCTGCTCGGCGGTGACGGGGTTGGTCGGGTTGGAGACGACCACGACGCCGAAGCCTCCCGACATGTCCGCGGTGATGTCGTCGACCTGGTTGTTGAACATGTACGAGATGATCGAGAGGTAGACGAGGGTGAGGATGACGATGGCGAACATCGCCATCGTCATGGCCGTGCGCCAACGCCGGGCGATCGGGTAGGCGAGTCCGAGTCGCAATGACATCGAGTGGGGTGCCCGCCGCGACAACCACCGGGCGATCACCCCTTGGTAGATCGTGAGCAGCGCCACGCCTGCGGCCGCCATGGTGAGGCCCTGCACCAGGAACACCGGGATCGAGATGTCGATGTCGAGGGCTCCGAGCACCGGGATGAACGCGGCACCCCATACGAGGACCACGAGCGCCACGAGCGCGGTTGCCGGTCGGGTGCCGAGCCTGCCGGCGAACAGCGCTCCCAGCCCGACCATGGCGAGCATCGGGCCCATGGCGACGCCGTACACCTCGCTGCCCTGCACCCCGAGCGCGGTCCAGAGGACACCGAGCAGGACCATCCACGCGCCGATCCACCGCCAGCGGGTCCCCGTCGCCCGAACCCGTTCGACGGGAAGGTCGCGGATGGCGGCGATGACGTTGGCCCGGCTGGTCCGGATGCTGGTGGCCACGATCGTGGCGAGCGAGATGGCGAAACCGATGGCGAAACCGAGTACGACCGTCGACCAGTCGAAGGAGAAGGTGAGCGACAACGAGCGCTGGTCGGAGCCCGACTCGAGGATCTGCGACGCCCGCGTGGCGATCACCCACCCGAACGCGATGCCCAACAGCGCGCCGAGGACGCCGGCGACCAACGAGTAGATCCATCCCTCGCTGGTGAACGCTCCCACCAGCGGGAGCCGCCGCAGGCCGATGGCCCGCAGCATGCCGAGCTCGCTGCGGCGCTCGTCCGCGAGCATCACGAAGATGTTGACCACGAGCAGGACCCCGGCGGCGACCGCGAACATGCCCATGGTGAAGTACAGCTGGGTGAGGCTGCTGGCCGCCTCGGTGGCGGCGTCGAGCAGGTCGCGCTTCACGGGTCGCACGACGGCATCGGTATCGCCGAGAACCGCCTCCACCTCGGCCGTCACCGAATCCGTGCTGGCTGCTCCCTCTTCGACACCGCCGGCGTTGGAGAAGGCGATCTGCACGGCGGGAGGTTCCGAGAGGGCCGCCGTGGGTCCGGCCGCGGACAGCAGCTGCGCGACGGTGCCCGGCGCGACCAGCACGTTGTAGGACTGCTGGCGGTTGTCGATCGGCCAGAAGCCGGCTACGCCGGTGCGCGGGACGACCCGGTCGACCTCCAGGGGGACCTGCTGGCCGTAGGCGAAGACCGAGACC
>DATDIY010000226.1:0-2209 GCA_036520815.1 Acidimicrobiales bacterium | reverse complement strand
CGAGTCGGTGGCCACCGGCGCCGCTGGGAGCTGGGGGCTCTCCAACCTCGGCCCGCGGATCATCGCCGGCGACTTCGCACCCGGGTTCCTCGTCGACCACCTCGTGAAGGACCTCGGGCTGGTGCTGGCCGACGCCGACCGGGTCGGCCTGCGCCTCCCCGGGCTCGCCCTCGCCCACGAGCTCTACACGGCCCTACAGGAACAGGGCCGTGGCCGAGAGGGCACCCAGTCGCTGGTCCACGCGCTCGCCTCGCTCTCCGGGCTCGACTGGCCTCCCCCTCCGGCCTGAGGTCGAGACCTCAGCGCTTGTCGAGAGGGGCCCAAGCCAGCAGGAGCCGCTTCTCTCCGATCCCGGAGAAGTGCACGACCGCTTCGGCCTTGTCACCCTCGCCCTCGATGGCGGTGATGACCCCGTCGCCGAACTTGTTGTGGTGCACGTCGTCGCCGACGCTCAGCCCGAGGGCGTCAGCCCCGCTCGGGGCCGGCCGGGTCGGCTTGAGGGCCGCCTCGATGACCTCGTCCCGATGGCTGCGGCCACCGCCCCCGATCACAGAGCCCGACCAGTCGTCGTCGTCCTCGGCCCGCCGCCGGCGAGTACCCCAGCCGTCGCCGCCATAGCTGCCCCCGCCTGATCCCGAGCCGGAGCCGTGGCCCGCGGAGCCCGATCCGTACCGGGATGCCGACGACCGTCGGGACGCCCGGCGATTGCCCTGCACCGACTGGACGAGACCTTCGGGGATCTCCTCGAGGAACCGACTCGGCGGGTTGTACTGGGTGCCGCCATAGAGCGTGCGAGCCCAGGCGTGGGTGAGGTACAGCCGCTCCCGCGCCCGTGTGATGCCGACGTAGGCGAGGCGCCGCTCCTCCTCGAGCTCTTCGGGCTCGCCGATCGCCCGGAGGTGCGGGAACACGCCGTCTTCCAGGCCGATCAGGAAGACCACGGGGAACTCGAGGCCCTTGGCCGAGTGGAGCGTCATGAGCACGACCGACGAGTCGTCGTCGTCGAGGTCGTCGGTGTCGGCCACGAGGCTGATCTGTTCGAGGAACTCGTCGACCGAGCCGTAGTCGCGAGCGGCACCGACCAGCTCGGCCAGGTTCTCGATGCGCCCCTCGGCCTCGATGGAGTGCTCGGCCTCGAGCTCGGCCACGTAGCCGGAACGCTGCATGGCGGCTTCGAGGAGAGGAGCGGGGCCCTCAGCCACGAACGGCTCCAGCCCTTCGATGAGGGTCACGAACTCGTCGATGCCCTTGACCGCCCGGCCGGTCACGCCCGCCGCGGGCGCTTCCTTCAGCGCGTCGGTGAAGGTGACGCCGTGGCTGCGGGCGTAGGCATCGAGACGACCGACCGAGGAGTCGCCAACGCCCCGCTTGGGCGTGTTGAGCACCCGCTTCACGCTGACCTCGTCGGCCGGGTTCACCACCGCCTTCATGTAGGCGAGGGCGTCCTTGACCTCCCGCCGGTCGTAGAAGCGGGTGCCGCCCACGACCTTGTACGGGATGCCCACCCGCATGAGGTACTCCTCGATCACGCGGCTCTGGGCGTTGGTCCGGTAGAAGATCGCGCAGTCGCCCCAGGTGTGGTCGCCGTCGTGCAGGTGCATGATCTGCCGGGCGATCCACTGGGCCTCGTCGGCTTCGTCGTCGGCGTGGTAGCGCACGATCGCCTCGCCCGGTCCCGCTTCGGTCCACAGTTCCTTGGGCTTGCGTCCGAGGTTGTTGGCGATGACGGCGTTGGCGGCGTCGAGGATGGTCTGGCTCGACCGGTAGTTCTGCTCCAACAGCACGACGGTGACGTCGGGGAACGCCTCCTCGAACTCCAGGATGTTCCGCATGTCAGCGCCCCGGAATTTATAGATCGACTGGTCGGCATCCCCCACGACGCAGACGTCGCCGCTCTGGGCCGAGAGCATCAGCACCATCTCGTTCTGCACACGGTTGGTGTCCTGGTACTCGTCGACGAGCACGTGCCGGAAACGGCGCTGGTAGTGCTCGAGCACCTCCGGGAACCGGCGGAAGAGCTCGACCGTGTTCCGGAGCAGGTCGTCGAAGTCCATGGCGCCGGCCTTGAGGAGGCGGGCCTGGTACTCGGTGTAGACGTCGGAGATCTTGCGCTCGAAGATCGTGCGGGCCCGCTCGCGGTAGTCCTCCGGGCCGATGTCGTCGTTCTTGGCCGCCGAGATGTTGGCGTTGACCGAGCGGGGCGGGAACT
>DATDIY010000225.1:0-5295 GCA_036520815.1 Acidimicrobiales bacterium | reverse complement strand
GCCGCCATGACCTCCATGCCGGCGAGGCGCTGGCGGTCCATCTCCTCGATCATCTCGGCTGCTGCCGGATCGCTCCCCGCCGCCGACTGCACCATGAGCTGGAACGGCGCGATGCGCTGGGCGGTCCGGGTGGACAGCTCGGCGTGCAGCACCAGGCGGCGGGCGAGGTCGGGCTCGGCCCGCACGGCCAGGACCTCCGGTCGCTCGTGGAACACGACGTCCTCGTCGTCACCGCCGATGGTGATGTCCCACGCCCGGTGCAGCAGCGTGGCCTTGTTGCGGAAGCCGGCGTACACCGTCTCGGGGGACACGCCCGCGGCCCGAGCGATCTCGACGATCGTCGTCCGTCCGTATCCGCGCTCGACGAACAGGTCGCGAGCGACCCGGACGATCTCAGCCCGGGTGCGCTCGGCCTGCGCCTGCCGACCACTCGAGTCGTACGGACGGGCTCGGGACGTCGACGTCGACGCGACGGGCCCAGCCGACCGGCGACGCCTGTTGACCTTCTCCGACATATTCGCTACACCATAGCTGTATCAGACACAGCATTGCTGTATCAGAGTTCGAGGGACCCGATGCCGACCGGAGGCTGCGATGACCGACTGGGACAACGTCGCCCCGGCGTGGGACCGCTTCGTCGACGAGGCCGACGAGCCCACCGCGGCGGCGACGGCCCGCCTGGTCGACGCGCTCCGCCCCGCCGCAGGTGACCGGGTGCTGGAGCTGGCGGCCGGCCCCGGTCCGCTGGCCGCGCTCTGGTCGGAGCTGGTCGGGCCTGCCGGGACCGTCGAGATCACCGACCTGTCGCTCGAGATGGTCGCCCTCGCCCGGCGGCGCGCCGAGCTGCCCAACGTCGAGGTGGCGGTGCTCGACGCCTCCGCCATCGACCGACCCGACAGCTCCGTCGACGTGGTCGCCGTGCGCATGGGCCTCATGTTCACACCGGATCCCGCCGTGGCGCTGGCCGAGATCCGGCGGGTGCTGGCGCCGGGAGGACGACTCGGCGCCCTCACCTGGGCGGGGCCCGAGCACAACCCGTGGATCACCTGCGTGGGCATGGCCGCCATGGTCAACGGCATCGTCGCCGGCGGCCCCCCGGTCGGGCCCGGCGGGATCTTCTCCCTGGGCGACCCGACCCAGCTCGAGCAGCTCGCCGAGCGCGCCGGGTTCGCCGACGTGACCGTCGAGCTCGACGAGGTCACCTTCCACGCCGACTCCGTGAATGCCCACATCGACCGGGTGACCGCTCTGGCCGGGCCGCTCGCCCGGGCCCTGGCCGACGGGACGCCGGAGCAGCGGGCGGCGGTGCGGCGGACCGCTGCCGAACTGGCGGCACCGCACGTCACCGACCGCGGCGTCGAGCTCCCGGGCCGGGCCCTGCGCATGGTGGCCCGCCGCTGACACGCCCGCAGGCGAGCCTCTACGCCGCGATTGACCTAACGTCGACGTCACATCGTGGGGGGAGGCTCCATGGAGCAGCTGGACGGTCGCAGCGCGGTGGTCACCGGGGCGGCGAGCGGGATCGGCCTGGCCGTGTGCGAAGCGTTCTGCGCCCAGGGCATGAAGGTCCTCATGCTCGACGTCCAGGCCGATCTGTTGTCCGAACAGGCGGCGCGCCTGGCCGCCGACGGCCACGAGGTCCACCCCATGGTCGTCGACGTGTCCGATCCCGATGCGGTCGAGGCCGCGGCAGCCGCCGCGGTCGAACGGTTCGGCGCGCTGCACGTCGCCGTGAACAACGCCGGCATCATCGTGGGCGGGCTCTCCTGGGAACTGTCGCTGGAGCAGTGGCAGTCGGTCCTCGGTGTGAACCTCTGGGGCGTCATCCACGGCGTGCGCTCGTTCGTCCCGCGCATCCTCGCCACCGGCGAGGAGGGCCACGTCGTGAACACGGCGTCGATGGCGGCGGTGCTGCCCATCCGCAACATCGCGCCCTACACCGTCGCCAAGCACGGAGTGCTCGGTCTGTCCGACGTCCTGCGCGCCGAGCTCGAAGACCAAGGGGCTCCGGTGGGGGTGAGCGTGGTGATGCCGGGGATGATCCAGACCGCGTTGAACCCGATCGGCACGGTGCCGGCCAGCCAGGTCGCCGCCAACGTGGTGGACGCCATCCGCCGCAACCGGGCCTACGTCTACACCGACGACCACCACACCGAGGAGGTCGCCGCCCGCCTCCACGCCCTTGCCGTCGCACGCGACGACGTGGTCTCCCTGTGAGCCGCTAGCCCGGCACGGTCTCCCTCGCGATCCGGCCGATCACTGACCGGGGATCCCCGTCGCGCTCGAAGGTCTGGCGCTGCCGCGCCGCCCCGTTGCCGTCGCGAAGCGTCCGCGCCACCCACTCGCGCACCAGGTCCCAGTCGCCGTGGGCCTCCAGGCCCGGCCGGCAGTGGTCGAGCGTCTCGGAGAGCACGTCGACCGCCGGCTTCAGCTCCCAGTCCACCGGCGAGAGGAGCTCCTCGGAGAGCCCGTAGCGGCCGGCCCGCCAGATGCTCGACAGCATGACGTCGGGCTCGGGGAGCGGGGCCGGCGTCCCGGTCAGGATCTCCTGCGCGGTCGACCAGGCGAGGCCCCGGATCAGCGCGGCGTAGGCCACGGTGTCGTCGACGTGGAGACACACGTCGCCGATGCGGAACTCAAGGGTCGGGTACTGCACCGACGGGCGCACGTGCCAGTAGAGGAAGGTGGCGTCCTCGATGGCCTCCACGTTCTCCAGGCGCTCCACGAGCTCGTCATACGCGGCCCGGTCCTCCAGCTCGGGCGGCAGCCCGGCCGTCGGCCAGCGCTCCCACACCTGCAGGCGGTAGCTGTCGTAGCCGGTGTCGATCCCGTGCCAGAACGGCGAGTTGGCGGAGAGGGAGAGCAGGGCCCCGAGATGGGGTCGAACGTGGTTCATCACCTGGATCGCCAGGTCGGGGTCGTCGATGCCCACGTGCACGTGGCACCCGCAGATGACCTGCTGGCGGGCGACGATCCTGTAGACGTCCTCGATCCGGCTGAACCGGTCGCTCGAGTGGTCGACCTCCTGATCGGTCCACGAGGAGAACGGATGGGTGCCGGTCGCCGCGATCTGCAGGCCCAGGTCCGCCCCGGACAGGCTCAGACCCCGCCGCAGCCGCACCAGGTGGTCGCGGAGCTCGTCGGTGCGCCGACAGACCGGGGTGCCGACCTCGATCTGGCAGAGGTTCAACTCGGGGCTGACCTCGTCGCCGAGCACCAGGCGTGCCTCGGGGAGGAGCTCCTTGGATCGAGGCACGAGCTCGCCGTCGTCGGCGTCGATGACGAGGAACTCCTCCTCCACACCGAACGTCATGGGTTGCATGGCTGGCTCCCTGGCTGGATCGGATCGGTCGCGCATCCCGTCACAGCGCCGGCCGAGCGGATCCCTACCCGGTTCCTCCCTGATGGAGCACCGCCTCGTCGGGTAGGCACACCCGACATGTGTTGGGTAGGCACACCCGGCGGCGTGGTGAGCGCCGGTGAGGGGACCACGTTCCGGACGCGGAGCCGACGCCGGCCGCGGATCGACCACTGGTCGCCCCCCTGGAAACAGGCGGGCAACACGATGCGTTCATACTGACGTGGTGCAGCTCGCCCGCATCGGGATCACGTCGACGCCGGCCATCCACGAGGACCGGAGGATCGAGTCGGTCAACACCGTCTTCGTCGACGCCATCGCCGACGCCGGCGGACTGCCGGTGCTGCTGCCGGTCCTCGACCCTCAGGTCGCCGACGCCGCCCTCGACGGCATCGACGGGCTGCTGCTCTCGGGCGGCGGCGACATCGACCCCGCCTTCTACGGGGCCGAGCCCGTTCCCGAGGTCTACGACGTCGACCCGCGCCGCGACGCATGGGAGCTGGCCCTGGTCGATGCCGCGCTGCGGCGCCGCATCCCCGTGCTCGGTGTGTGCCGCGGCCACCAGGTGCTCAACGTGGCGCGGGGCGGGCGCATGATCCAGCACGTGCCCCTCCTCACCGAGGTGGACCACCAGGAGCGGGAGCGCTTCGGCGAGCTCATCCACGGGGTGCGGGTCGACCCCGACTCGCTCGTCGCGTCGGTGCTCGGCACCGACGAGCTGGGCGTCAACACCCTCCACCACCAAGCCGTGGCCGAGCCCGGCGAGGGCCTGAGGGTCGTGGCCCTCTCCGACGACGGGCTGATCGAGGCGGTGGAGAGCGCCGACCGTCGGGTGATCGGCGTGCAGTGGCACCCCGAGCTGCTCCAGCACCGGCCCGAGGACCGCCGGCTCATGCGGTGGCTGGTCGAGGAGGGTCAGCTGCATCGCCTGGCGGAGCACCCCACGAGCAGCGGTGCCCTCGGCTCCGCGCTGGCGTGACCTCGCCTTCTTCCTCGCATCCGGCGGGCTACGACGACCTCAACCGCTACACCCGGATCATCGTCGACGAGGCGCTCGTCCGCGGGATCGAGGTGACCGTCGTCGATCCGGGAACGGGCCACCTCGAGCTCGGCTTCGGCGATCACACCGTCACCACCCGGGAGTCGCTCTCGGAGCTGACCTCGGCGACCGCCTTCGCCCGGTGCAACGACAAGCTGGCGACACGAGAGGTGCTCGCCGCCCACGGAGTGCCTCTCCCCCGGGGCCGGGCCGCCACCTTCGACGCCGCCGACGAGGAGTTCCTCGCCGAGTGCGGCTCGATCGTCGTGAAGCCGGCGGTGGGTGAGGGCGGTGCCGCCGTGTCCGTCGGGATCACCGACCGCGACGGGCTCCACCTCGCCCTCGAAGCGGCCGCCGCAGTGAGCCCGGCCGTGGTCCTTGAGGAGTGCAGCCCGGGCGACGACCTGCGGGTGGTGGTGATCGCCGACGAGGAGGTGGCCGCCGCCGTACGCCGTCCTCCCACGGTGGTCGGCGACGGATACTCGACGGTGGCCCGGCTCGTCACCGCGCTGGCCGAGCGGCGAGCGGCCGAGACCGACGGCGCCGCCTCGATCCCGCTGGACGCCACGACGGCGGCCGTGGTCGGAGAGGCCGGATGGGAGCTCGACGATGTGCTCCCCTCCGGGGTGTCACTCCGGGTGCGCCGCACCGCCAACGTCCACACCGGCGGCACCATCGAGGACGTCACCGACGAGCTCCATCCCGACCTGGCCGGAATCGCCCTCGCCGTCGCCCGCGCCCTGGAGATCCCGGTGGTGGGCGTCGACCTCATGGTCCCCGACGTGGCCGGCCCCGACGGTGTGGTCATCGAGGCCAACGAGCAACCCGGCCTCGCCAACCACGAGCCCCGCCCCACCGCCCAACGCTTCCTCGACCTCCTGTTCCCCGAAACCCGCAC
>DATDIY010000224.1:0-2614 GCA_036520815.1 Acidimicrobiales bacterium | reverse complement strand
CTTGGCGGTGGGGCTCTGCTCGCCGCCTGCGGGAGCGAGTCGCCCGGAGCCTCCAAGTCCGGCGGCGACAGCCCGTACCTCCTCCCGCCCGAGGGCGCCGACGTCACAGGTGCCAACGGGTCCTACGGCGATCCCACCAGTGGCTGGCCGGATCCCGAGCAGGTCAACGGGTACTTCGTCACGTGGAACGACCCCTCGGGTGCCGGGATCCAGCTCAACGTGGCGCGGTCCGGCGGGTCGATCCAGCGGACGTCCACACCGTCGACCGTCGCGTTCACGCCGCCGAGCGACGTCGACCAGCTGATCGACGTCGTTTCGTCCGTGTTCGGTGATCGGGCCTTCAACTACGACACGTTCGAGCGCGCCGACATCGGTCCGCTCGACCCGGCGGCCTCGTACTGCCTCCGGGTGACCGAGGAGAGAACGGACCTCATGGTCCTCGGGACGGTCGGCGACTCGCTGGCGGTCGTGTCGGGAGGGCCGCCCGGGGAGGACGGCCTCCGCCCGACGCCACCCTGCGACGACCTCCGCCGCGACTCCGCTGTGCTGCAGGCCAGCCGCGACCTCCGGGTCGTCGACGAAGCCGAGTGGCGGGCCTTCATGGAGGAGCACGGGTCGTTGTCGGCTGCGACGACGACGACGGCCTCCACGACGACGACGCTCGATCCGAGCCTGGTCGCCTACTGCGACGCGGTGGCGCGCTTCACTGCAGCGGGCGTGATGGACCCGGACTCCGGTGTCGTCGGGCCCGAGGGCGTGCCCTACCTCGAGGACATCCGCGACGTCGCTCCGTCCGAGCTGCGAGCTTCGTACGACGCCTACATCTCCTGGGTGGCAGCAGGATCCCCGGAACCGGCGCCGGAGGGGGTCGGCGCGGCGGGGCTGGCGATGACGAGGGACTACGTCGGCACCTGCCAGGGCAGGCTCGAGTAGGCCTCAGAGGTTCATGGCGGCGGACTCGCTGGCGGGGTGACCGCCGGCCTCGAGCTTGTCGAGCGACACCTCGCCCTTGCCGGGCAGCACGCGGTAGGCGTCGTAGATGCCGTCGATCTGCTTGATGCCGGCGACGACCGAGTCGAGGTGCGACGGGTCGCCCAGCTCGAAGTCGAAGCGCATCTTGGAGATGCGATCGGAGCCGGTGACGGTGTTGCAGCTGACGATGTTCACGTGGTGGTCGGCCAGCACGGCGGACACGTCTCGCAGGAGTCGGGCCCGGTCGAGCCCCTTCACCTCGATGGAGGCGACGAAGACGGCGGCGATGTCGGTGTCCCACTCGACGTCGATCAGGCGGTCGGACTGGCCCACCGCCAACGACACGGCGTTGGCACAGTCGGCACGGTGGACCGACACCCCACGACCGCGGGTGACGAAGCCCATGATCTCGTCGCCGGGCACCGGAGTGCAGCACCGTGACAGCCGGACCATGACGTCATCGAGGCCCTCGACATGGACTCCGGAACGGCTGTTGCCGGCCTTGGCCGACCGACGTGGTGCCCGCACCGTGGTGGGCAGCTGCTCCTCGCGGGTCGGGTCGACGCTCTCGAGGTGGCGCCGCACCTTCTCGGCGACCGACTTGGCCGAGACGTGGTTCTCGCCGACGGCGACGAAGAGGGCGTCGAGGTCGATGTACTTGAGCCCGACCGCCACCTCCTCCAGCACCTTCCCCTGCTGGATCTTCTGCACCGGCAGGCCCTCGCGCCGCATGGCCCGGACCAGGTCCTCAGAGCCGGTCTCCTTGGCGTCCTCACGACGCTCCCGCGAGTACCAGGTGCGGATCTTGTTGGCGGCGCGGTGGGTGACGACGAACTTCAGCCAGTCCCGCGAGGGGCCCGAGCCGCCGACCTTCGAGGTGAAGATCTCCACCGAGTCACCCGACAAGAGCTCCGAGTCGAGCGGCACCAGCCGACCGTTCACCCGGGCACCGATGCAGCTGTGGCCGACCTCGGTGTGGATGGAGTAGGCGAAGTCGACCGGCGTCGCCCCCTTCGGGAGGGTGATCACCCGGCCCTTCGGGGTGAACACGAAGACCTCGTCCTGCTCGAGGTCGACCTTCAGGTTGGCCATGAACTCGGTCGGGTCGGAGGTCTCCGACTGCCAGTCAACGATGCGGTTCAGCCACGCGAGATCGGCGGTGCTGCCGTGGTTGTCCTTGTAGTTCCAGTGGGCGGCCACGCCGAACTCGGCCCGCTGGTGCATCTCGAGCGTGCGGATCTGCACCTCGAGCGGCTTGCCCTGGGGCCCCACCACCGTCGTGTGCAACGACTGGTAGAGGTTGAACTTGGGCATGGCGATGTAGTCCTTGAACCGCCCCTGCACCGGCTTCCACGTGGCGTGGATGGAGCCCAGCGCGGCGTAGCAGTCCTTGACCGTCTCGACGATGACCCGGATGCCGATGAGGTCGAAGATGTCGTCGAAGTCGCGGCCCTTCACGACCATCTTCTCGTAGATGCTCCACAGGTGCTTCGGCCGACCGGTGACGTCGGCGTCGATGCGCAGCTCCTGGAGCCGACCTCGGACGTCCTCGAGCACCTGCATGAGGTAGAGGTCGCGCTCCGGGGAGCGGCTGGCGACCATGTGGTCGATCTCGGCGTAGCGCTTCGGGTGCAGCGACGCG